>JARRPY010000048.1:0-25218 GCA_037382425.1 Deltaproteobacteria bacterium | reverse complement strand
AAAATGAATTTTATCAAGCCTGATAGATGAGCATTTTTCACCTGAACTCGAAAATGCAATAGTTGTGATAATTGCTATCAATCGCAGCGGAACTCAGAGCCCAGGATTGCAAGATTGAAAAAGGCAACACTGCCAGAACAATGTTTCAAACATTGAAGCTCTAACTCAGAAAGAGCAGTCCAAATCTTAATATAGCAGGAAATCGAGTACCGTGCGTCGATCGCCCAGGAGGATCGGCTACAAGACCTTGGGGCCACCGAGAATTCCCATGAAGCGGCCTTCAGATATGAGTGAATGTAATATCGTACCTAAGGCATATAGCAAACAAACTGTTGTTTACCTGGCGTATTTGAATACTTGCCCCTATTGCTTATTCAAAACCTCCCGCAATTTTTGTGACAATTGTTTAATCTTGAAGGGCTTCTGAATAAAGGCATTGCAGCCACGATCCATAATCTCGGTTGCGTCACCATTGATGCTGTATCCGCTTGAGAGGAGGACCTTCACATCAGGATCAATCTCTTTCATACGGTCATAGGTATCGCCCCCATTCATGTCGGGCATGATCATATCCAGGATTACGATATCAATCCGCGCTTTGTTCTTCTCATATATATCGATGGCCTCTCTTCCGCCTCCAGCTGTCAGGACTTCGTAACCCATTTGCTCCAACATCTTTTTTGCAACGTCAACGATCATATCCTCATCATCAACCAATAAAATTGTCTCGGAACCTTTCAACAGGGCTTCGGATACTTCCTGCGCTTCGATGACCTCTTTTTCCGAGGCCGGCAGATAGACGTTGAAAGTGGCGCCACGACCCTTTTCACTATAAACTGTAATGAAACCGCCGTGATTCTTAATGATTCCATACGCAGAGGCCAAGCCCAGACCCGTACCCCGGCCCATCTCCTTGGTCGTAAAAAATGGATCGAATGCCCTCTGTCGGGTGGCTTCATCCATGCCCACCCCGGTGTCCGTTACAGATATCTTGACGTATTTACCCGGTTTTGTTTCAAATGGCTTTACATAATTCCGGTCAAGACGGACATTTTCTGTTTGGAGGTATAACGCTCCACCGGACGGCATAGCCTGCCAGGCATTGACATAGAGATTCATGAGGACCTGCTCGATTTGCCCCCGATCCGCCTCTATTGTCCATACGTCCTTCTGATATTTCCAATGAATCTTGATCTCCTTTTGTGTGCGGCCGAACATTCTCGAACCCGTCTTGATCAATTCGTTAATGTCAATCGGTTTGACTTCATACTTTCCACCTCTGGCAAAACCCAGAAGTTGTTTCGTGAGATCCGCCGCGCTCTCCACATAACCCTCTATTCCCTTGAGATGCTCGGAATAAGGATGGGAAGGTCCGGCATCCATCAGCATCAACGAGGTGCGCCCTTGGATCCCCATGAGAAGGTTATTAAAGTCATGGGCGATTCCGCCAGCCAAAGTGCCTATGGCCTCCATCCTTTGGGAATGGCGGTACTGCTTTTCCAACTTGCGCTGCTCGGTAATATCCTTAAAGAGGCCCACCATTCCAGTCACCTCTCCTAGATTATTGATATTAGGGGCACCACTCGCACTAAAAAGACGAGTGGATCCATCCTCATGGATGATGTTGACGTCAATGTCTTTGAACGCTGTCCGGTTATCTCTTACGTTCTTGAAGATCCGGACATATTCCCGAGCTTTTTCCTGTTTGACAAAATCAGTAAAATATTTTCCCAAGACTTCTTTGGGCTCATGTCCCAATATGGCTTCCCATGCAGGATTGACATAAGTGAATGAGCCGTCAAATGCCAGTGTGCCTACAATATCCGGAGCGTTCTCGCTAAGAGATCTAAATTTTTCTTCGCTCTCCTGTAGTGCCTCTTCCGCCTGCCTGCGACTGGTGATGTCTTCGCAGGCCATGAGGTTCTCACCTGTCTCCAGTTGCACCGTCACGAAATTTATGATCTTCTTAGATCCATCCTTGCATTCAACCTCGAGAACTCTAGGTCTCTTTTGTCCTATCTGAGAATATGTCAATTCCGCAAGCCAGGTGGAGATGATGTGGTGCCTATAATCCGGATCGGGATATGCCTTTCTAAACCAGGTTTTTCCATCGGGGACGTCGCTCAGGTCATATCCAAAAATTTCATTAAATTTTGGGTTAATATACTTAAACGTACCGTCGTGGCCTATCATTGCCATTCCGAACGGAGCATTCTCTGATAAATACTGGAACCGCTCCCTCTCAGCTCGAAGTGCCTCTTCAGCCTGTTTTTTTGCCGTGATATCTTTTACGTGTTCAATGACGTTAGCCACCTTTCCATCCGCATCCCGAATCGGAAAACAGGAAAGTTCGATCCACCCGCTTGGCTTTTCTTTAGAGGGATAAGGCACGATCTCCGACTGGACTTCTCCTGTTTCCATGGCCGCAATAGACGGACACCAAGGGCATGGGGACGCTCTATTCTGATAAACCTCGAAACACTTTCGACCAACTAGAGGACGCTTCTCATCATACATCTGCTCCATCCAGGCATTCACCTTGACAATATTTAGGTCCCGGTCCAACACGCTGATTCCGTCCTGAATACCGTCAAATATGCTTTGGAGAAAATTTCCGCTCTCCCGAAGCGCCTCCTCGGCCCTCTTTCGGTCGGTAATGTCCTCGCTATAAATAGCCAGTCGTGTTTGATTCCCGTCTTTATCTCTGATGGGAAAAATGGTGGAATAATACCATCTGTCATCTATATAGTCCTCCAGGGTTTGGGCACTACCGCCCTTCAAGGCTTCAATCCCTTTGAGTCGTCTTTTCTCGGCAATATCGGATGGAAAATATTCCCTCAAAGTCGTTCCTATGATCTCCTTTGGTTCTTTTCCCAAGCGATTTGCGCCCATCCGGTTGGCAAAGAGTAGTTTTCCGGAAAGGTCCAAGAGAAAAATGCCTTTTGGTGCATTGTTAAGCAGGTCATAGATGTTCTGTTGCTCCTGAAACCTGACCTCCAGTTCTTTGACCCGCTTTTCCAATTCCTCATAGGTTGGCTTCTTGGCCATCAGAGAGCCCTCCAAACAGCTTTAACATAAAAAGGCTCATGCGGCTTACGTGCATTGGACACCGGGGATGAGCCTCGAAATTAAGCATTTTTGAATGCATTCTTGAGGTGGCATATCCATTAATGTTCGTTCATTCAATTCTATCTTTTATCACCCCAGTATAATTTCAGTCAAGATCCTGAGGATTCGTTTGAGCCGACTGGATCAACACGTGAGCGCGTAAAAGGTTGAGATTACCCAAATAGAGGATTCCTGGGTCCGGCCTGCCCATATAGTCGTTGCAGAAAACGCCATTTTATGGACATAAGGAAAAACTTTGTTTATAGTGAGATCACTTCAAAAAAAGGTGATTTATTGTAATGAGACGGGACAGCATTTTTTCCAAGCGGATTCGCGGTGTGCTACGGGTCGTTGTTTTATCATTCTTTTTCTGCAATTCGGCCCACGCATTGATCGGCCTGAATGACTCGGATGAATGGGATTTTAAATTGACTCGGAAATGGACCGGTGATCTTGACGGAATGATCGAACGCCGGTTTATCCGGGCGCTTGTGGTCTTCAGCAAAACCAATTACTTCCTGGACGGCCCACACAGGCGCGGCGCCACCTATGAGGCCATGAAACAATTCGAAAAGGAAATCAATAAAAAGCTCAAACGCGGGCACCTGAAGGTCAATATCGCATTTATTCCGGTGGCACGGGATCAGCTCATCCCGGCGCTTTTGGAAGGAAAAGGAGACATTGCCGCGGCGGCACTCACCATTACCCCGGAACGCCGGAAACGCGTCGACTTTTCAGACCCCCTAATCGGTGAGATCAATGAAATCGTGGTTACCGGCAAGGATTCACCCCCATTATCTGATCTCGAAGATCTGTCGGGTCGTGAAATCTATGTCAGAAAATCGAGCAGCTATTATGAAAGTCTGGTTCATCTCAACCATTCGTTGAAAAAGGCGGGAAAGCCTGAAGTGGCGATCCAAGTAGCCTCACCGTATCTCGAAGACGAAGACCTATTGGAGATGGTCAATGCCGGCCTCATTCCCGCCACCGTGGTCGACGATTACCTGGCCGGATTCTGGTCGAAAATATTCAAAGATATCCGGCTTCATCCCAAACTTGCCCTCAGGAAAGACGGGCAAATCGCGTGGATGGTCCGGAAGAACAGCCCGAAACTCAAGAAAGCCATCAACGACTTCATGAAGAAACACAAGAAAGGCACGCTCTTCGGCAATATCATATTGAAACGGTATTTTGAGAATACCCGTTTCGTAAGAAATGCGGGCGCGGACGAAGAGCTCGCCAAATTTAAGAACGCGGTGGCGTTGTTTCAAAAATACGGCGGAGAGTACAGCCTGGACTGGTTGCTTTTGGCTGCACTGGCATACCAGGAATCCGGTATTGATCAGAGCAAGCGCAGCCCCGCAGGCGCCGTCGGTGTGATGCAGATTCTGCCGAGTACCGCGGCAGCACCGCCCATCAACATTCACAACATCGAAAAGATGGCCCCCAATATCCATGCAGGGGTGAAGTATCTCCGGTGGCTATACGATACGTATTTCAAAAACCAACCCATGGACACCCTAAACAAAGCCCTTTTTACCTTTGCATCTTACAACGCCGGTCCGGGGAAAATCGGGCAGCTGCGACAGGCAGCATCCAAAATGGGTCTCGACCCGAATATCTGGTTCAACAACGTAGAGATAGTGGCGTCTAAAAAGATCGGCAGAGAGACGGTTCAATATGTCAGCAACATCTACAAGTATTACATTGCTTATCGGCTGATCGCCGAAAAACTGCAGAAAAAACAAAAGGTGCTGGAGAAAGAAAAGCTCGGATGAACCGCTCTTCAGGCTTCGGCAGGAGAGACGACCTAATAGGGATTGAGAAAGGAGATCGGCTATGGATACCTTTTCTTCCAGCCTAACCGCTTATGTGGACCAGATCAACAAAGTGGGCGGGGAATTGGGTCCCCTGGTGCTCAAGGGACTGATTCTCCTGATCATCGTGCTGATTCTGGTCAAATACCTGGGCCGCTTCTTGGCTACCATTTTGATCAAGATCGGCGTGCCCGAAAGAAGGGCCGCCTACTCGGTCACCGCCCTTCATGTGCTGGTACTCTGGCTCGGCACTTTGGTGATATTGAATCTCATCGGCTTCCCCAGCGGGCTCCTGTTTAGAGTCACCGCCGTGATTCTTTTGATCGCCGTGGCGGCTCACATTATTGTGAAGCCGTATATCCCGCAACTGCCGCTCAAGACAGGCGATGTGGTTCAGATCGGAGGTGCCTTTGGCAAAGTGGATCTCATCACCATCATGAGCACCCGGATTCGAACCTTTGACGGCAAGGTGGTCTACATTCCCAACCATAAGGTCTTGAACGACCAGGTGGTGAATACCAGCGCCAGGCCCAACCGCCGCCTCGACATTGATTTTTTTATTCCCTATGACCAGGATGTAGACAAGATTAAACGCATCGTCGGTGACATTCTGACAGCATCCGACATCGTCAAGGAAAAGCCTGCGCCGCGCGTGGTCATCAACAAGTTTTCGCCTGGCTACATGGAAATGAAGGCCCGATTCAATACGCGCTCACCGGCCGCTGGGGTCTCAACGAAAAGATTTTTTCCAAGTTTGATGAGGAAGGAATTCGCATGGCGTCACCTCGGCTTGAGATCGAAAAGGTTTCCATGAAACACCCTAAAACCGCAGCAGATACGGCCTAAGGGCTTGCTCCGCAACGACAAGGACCTGTTTCACCTATAAAAGAGGAACACTGTTGAGGAAATTATCATGTCGAATTTAATATGCACCGAAAAAATGAGGGGACTTTCCATAAAGGTTTCTGTGGTTCTCCTGATTGCCACGGTCCTGGGATTTCATGTGGGATGTGCGTCAACCAATATCTGGCTCAGCGCGCCGGAAAAACATGAGGTGACCCGTGCCGCTTGTACGGTGGCATTCGAACCGATCAAGAAAGACAAGGCCTTCTTTTCCCTTTTCCGGCTGTCCATTACAAACCATACCGACAAAGCGCTCGAAGTCGACTGGAACAAGACCCAATATCTTTTCAACGGCAAGCCCAACGGTCCCTTCGTGTTCAAGGGTGTGGACCCTGAAAACGTCAAGAACCTGACCATTCCAGCCAATAGCATTCCCGCCGGAGGGCTTCTCACAATGGACATCGCCCCATTCCGGCTGATTGCCTGGGCCCCGGTTCGAGACGAGGGAAGATTCACAAGTGAAGCCCCTATCGCAGCCGGTTATATTCCGCCGGGCGTCAGTGGGATTTCATTGGTGTTGCGAAAAGACGGGAAAGAAGAGACCATAAAGATGGCGGTGACCATTCGCAAGGAAGCCGCACCGTGATGCCGCCTCCCGCTCCTCGAGGTTAAGGGATACGGTATCTTCTACGTCTCGATTATCCAACCTTGACAACGACTGACCCGTTTGGAAGGATGCGATTCACCGGATTTTATAACAGCTTCTCAATTCCACATGGCAATCCGGCACACGTCCGGATTAGCGGAAAGGATGGAGGATCATGAAAGTTCTGGTAGTGGGCGGCGGAGGCCGTGAGCATGCTCTGGCGTGGAAGGCTGCGCAATCCGAAAAGGTCGATCGGGTGTTCGTGGCCCCGGGGAATGCGGGGACCGCACTGGAGCCAAAGGTGGAGAATCTTGAAATAAAAGATACCGATATTCAGGACCTGATTGAATTTGTCCGGGACCGGAATGTCGATCTCACCATCGTCGGGCCGGAGGCCCCACTCGTGGCCGGGATCACCGACGCCTTTCAAAGCCAAGGGCTCAGGTGCTTCGGACCGACCCGAGCGACGGCCCAATTGGAGGGATCCAAGGTGTTTTGCAAGGATTTCCTCTCCCGCCACCACATCCCCACCGCGGAATATAAGACGTTCATGGAAATTGGGACGGCCAGGGAATACATTGAAACCCATGCGTTGCCCATGGTCATCAAGGCCGATGGCCTGGCTGCCGGCAAGGGCGTGATTATCGCTCACAGTGTAGAGGAAGCCGTGAGCGCGGCGGAGGGCATGCTCTCGGGAAAGGCCTTCGGGGAGGCCGGTCTGCGGGTGATCGTGGAGACGTGTCTCCAAGGCGAGGAGGCCAGCTTCATCGCCATGGTGGACGGGGAGCACATCCTCCCATTGGCCACCTCACAGGACCACAAGGCCCGTGACGACGGTGATTCAGGCCCAAACACCGGCGGCATGGGGGCCTACTCTCCGGCACCGGTGGTCACCCCGGCGCTTTCCGAGCGCATCATGAAAACGGTCATTGAACCCACGGTAAAGGGGTTGGCCGCAGAAGGGACCCCCTACACCGGTTTTCTCTATGCCGGTCTCATGATCACAGCGGACGGCACACCCAATGTGCTTGAATACAACTGCCGCTTCGGGGATCCCGAGACCCAGCCCATTGTGTTGCGGCTTCGATCCGATCTCCCGGATCTGTGTCAGGCGGCCCTGGACGGGCGGTTGAACCAAACGGATATTACGTGGGATCCGCGGGCGGCCCTGGGCGTGGTCATGGCGGCGGGCGGGTATCCCATAGAATATCGCAAGGGGGATCCCATCACCGGCCTACCGGAATCGGAGACGGATGACGTGAAGGTGTTTCACGCCGGCACCAAACTGGTCGATGGCCGCGTGGTCACCAACGGCGGAAGGGTGCTCTGCGTCACCGCCCTGGGTGACACCGTAAGAGAGGCCAAGGATAAGGCGTATGGTATGGTGAAGACCATTGGGTGGGACAATGTCTACTATCGAACCGATATCGGCCACAGGGCCATTGCAAGGGAGAGGTAGGCCCTTACCCGCATTTGGTAAACCCGCAGAAATGGCAGGTCATGCAGCCTTCTTCAAAACTGATGGTCTGACCGCACTCGGGACAGGTCTCACCGAGGAGGCTGTTTTTATGGTTCCCCTTTTTGGGTGCCGGCATCTCATTGACATACCGTTTTTCAAGGACCCGGCTGATGGCATCGGGTATGGAAAGGACCAGCCCGTCCTTCTGAAACACCGGGTGCTCCCCTCCGATCCCTTTCAGCTGTTCGATGATCTTTTCGACCCGGACACCGGACCGCAGGGCCAGTGACACCAGGCGGCCGATGGCCTCGGTCTTGGCCGTGGTGGATCGTCCCGATTTACCGATGGTGGCAAAGACTTCGAAGGGCCGGCCCTGGTACTCGGTCACCGTCACATAAAGCGCGCCCATTCCCGTCATCATCTTGGTGGTGAATCCGTTGAGCGTTTCGGGCCGCTCCTTTACGGCCGTCATGAATCCGCTCTCTTTAGGGGCCTTGTCCTTTTTTGTGAAGGAAAGGACCTGGTTTTCCTTGCTTCCGTCCCTGTAGATGGTCACCCCTTTACAGCCGAGGTCGTAGGCCAGATCATAGACCTTCTGCACATCCTCCACCGTGGCATCCCGCGGGAGGTTCACGGTCTTTGACACCGCATTGTCCGTATATTTTTGAAATGCCGCCTGCATTCGAATGTGCCATTCCGGCACAATGTCATGGGCCGTGGCAAAGACTTCTCTTACCTCCTGGGGGATCTCTGAAATATTCCGGATACTCCCTTTGCTGGCAATGGTTTCCATCAACTCCCGGGAATAAAAGCCCCTCTCCTTAGCCACCTGCTTGAAATACGGATTCACCTCGACCAGCCGGTCATTGTCCATCACATTTCTGACAAAGCTCAGCGCAAAAAGGGGCTCGATGCCGCTGGAGCAATCCGCGATGATGCTCAGGGTACCCGTGGGCGCGATGGTGGTGGTGGTGGCGTTTCGATACGAACATCCCTCCATGTCCTTGAAAATGCTCTTATCGAAATTGCCGAAAACACCCCGCTCCTCCGCCAGTTCCCGGGACGCCTCATGGGATTCATTTTGGACAAAAGACATGACCTCTTCGGCCTTTCTTATGGCCTCCTCAGAGTCATAGGGGATACCCAGTTGAAAGAGGAGGTCGGCGAACCCCATGACGCCCAGTCCGATCTTCCGGTTGCCTCTGACCATTTCGGTAATTTCCGGTAAAGGGTACTGGGACTTGTCAATGGTGTTGTCGAGAAAACGGACCGCGAGATGCACGACCTCCCTCAGTCCCTCATAGTCGATGGCAGGCCCTGCCCCCTCCTCGGGGGTGGTGATAAATTTGGAGAGATTAATGGACCCGAGGTTGCATGCCTCCATGGGGAGCAACGGCTGCTCACCGCAGGGATTCGTGCTCTCGATCTCCCCCAGCTCAGGCGTGGGGTTGTGGGCATTCACCCGGTCGAGGAAGAGCACGCCGGGATCGCCGTTCTCCCATGCCTGTCGCACGAGGGTGTCATAGACCTCCCTGGCGTCCAATGCCCCCACCGTTTTCTTATCCCTGGGATCAATCAGATCGTATGCGTCCCCATCTCTCACCGCCCGCATGAATTCATCGGTCACGGCAACCGAGATATTGAAATTATTCAGTTCCTGGCTCTCCTTTTTGCACAGGATAAACTCCATGATATCCGGGTGATCCACCCGGAGAATACTCATGTTGGCCCCCCGCCGGGTCCCCCCCTGTTTGACCTGTTCGGTAGCAGTGTTGAAGATCTTCATAAAAGACACCGGGCCGGATGCGATCCCCCCGGTGGTGCCCACCCGGCTGTTAACCGGCCGTAGACGGGAAAAGGCGAATCCGGTCCCGCCCCCTGATTTATGAATCAATGCGGCATTCTTCAGGGACTCGAAGATCCCGTCCATGCTGTCTTCCACGGGCAGGACAAAGCACGCCGCCAATTGCCCCAGCTCCCGACCGGCATTCATCAAGGTGGGGGAATTGGGAAGGAATTTACACTCGGTCATCATGGCATAGAACCGCTCGGCCATCCCCTTTTCCTTTTCCTTATTCCCGTATTTCGCCTCGGCTGCCGCGATGTGCCGGGCCACCCGGTCAAACATCTCTTCCGGGGTCTCGATGACCGCCCCCTCGTCATCCTTCTTGAGGTACCGTCTCTCCAGGACCCGCCTCGCATTTTCCGAAAGGCTGAGTCCGTTCTTGACGAAGATGGATTTATCGAGCCGTACGGGCGAGGTCTTGGTGAGCCCATACTCGAGGAGCTTGGCCTCGATCATATTTTCGATCATGGGGAGGGTGATGGTCTGGAGCTGCAGCTTGGTGATCTCTTCTCTCAGAAACCGGCTGATGTCCAGGGCCTGGTCGCTATCGATGGGATTTTCCCGGATCAACAGATCCGAGAAGCGCTGATCGTCCCACTGGTAGGCGCTCAGATCGAACGCCCCATCCTCTGTCAGCAAGATCTTTCCTTTCTCCCCCATGGACTCCTCCCCACTGGCATTTGTTGATTGAAGATTGATGATTGGTGATTAGAATCAGATACGGGTTCGCTTCAATAATCAGGGGTTTCTATTCTCATACACTACATATGGTATGTCAAGAAAAAAACATCACAAGATCTAATAAAGATGCACGGGGAGGCCTAATACGTTGAAAGTTTTCCGGAAAAATTTGCGGTCAAAAAATTGGGCGGGTTTCGGTCTTCTTTTCCTCACCACCTTCACCCTGGTCATCCTACTTCAATGAACGGTGCTTCATGCCGCGTCAGTGACCCAAGGGGCCGAATTACACCGACTGAGTAACGGGTTCACGGTGATCCTCAAACAGAATCGAAGCGCCCCTGTGGCCGCGATTCAGCTCTGGGTCAAGACCGGAAGCGCCAATGAAACCGAGGAAGAGGCGGGGATCACCCATCTCATCGAACACATGATTTTCAAGGGCACTCCCACCAAACCCACCGGAGAAATCGCCAGGGCCATCGAATCGGCCGGCGGACACATCAATGCGTATACCTCCTTTGACCGGACGGTCTATTATGTGGAAATCCAGAGCTCCCGGTTTGAGACCGGTTTGGATGTCCTGTTGGACGCGGTCCAGCACTCCCTGTTCGATCCGCTTGAACTTAAACGGGAAAAGGAAGTGGTCCTGGAGGAATACCGGCGCTCTTTGGATATCCCCGAAAGACAACTCAGTTGGGATGTGATGAAACTCAGCTACAAGAAACACCCCTATGGCCGGCCGATCATCGGCTATGAAAAGACCATTCGGGCGTTCACCCGCCAAGACATCCTCCGGTATATGGACAAATGGTATACCCCGGAGAACATGGTATTGGTGGCGGTCGGGGACTTTGATCCGAACACCGCGCTTCAGTCCATCAAACGGCTCGTGAAGGACTTTCCCGAACGAAGCGGCGCCACACCTGCCAGGCCCGTTGAACCGCCCCAGACCGCGCTGAGGAAAAAAGTAATCCACAAGAATGTTCAACAGGTCTATATGAACCTGTGCTGGCACATCCCCGCCCTGACGAACCCGGATATGTATCCGCTCGATATCCTGGAAATTCTCCTGGGTCACGGCAAGAGCTCAAGGCTCTATAAGGGACTCAAGATGGATGCCAACCTGGTCCACGATTTCGATGCAGGCGCTTACGGGCTGGCCGATCCGGGTCTTTTTTCCATCGATGCCACCTTAAGCCCCGACCGGCTCAACAGCGCCCTTGAGGCCATCGGAAATGAAATCCGCAAATTGGCCTCGGAACCGATTTCCGAAGCCGAGCTTAAGAAGGCCGAAACCATCGTGGAGGCCGATTTCGTATTCGGCATGGAAGACATGTCGGGGCAGGCCAGGACCCTGGGATTTTTTCAGACCATGACCGGCAACATGAACAACGCAGACCACTACCTCAAGCGGCTGAAACAGGTGACGGCCCGAGACATCACCCGCGTGGTGAGGACCTATTTCAGACCGGATAACCTGTCCATCGGTATTTTGGAACCATCGGATAAGACCATCTCCCTGAGTGATGAAACCCTGATGTCCCTCTTTAAAATCCCCTCGTCCCGGAAGACCCAACCGTCCGATGGCGCATCCGGGACCGCAAAAAAGGCCAGGCGGGTGACCCTTCCTTCGGGGATGCGTCTGATCATCAAGGAGAATCACGCCCTGCCCGAGGTCTCCATGACGGGCGTCTTCCTCGGGGGTACACGCCTGGAGACCCCTCAAGAGTGGGGCGTATCCAACTTCGCGGCGCAAATGCTGACAAGGGGGACGGCCAAGCGGACCATGGCCGAGATTGCATCGATGGTGGAATCGCGGGGCGCGAAGCTGAGCGGCTTTTCCGGCCGGAACAGCATCGGCGTTTCAGCCAAATTCCTGAGCAGGGACTTCTATGCCGGACTGGCACTGGTGGCCGACGTGATCCAGCACAGTGATTTTCCTCTTGATGAATTGGCCAAGGTGAAAGCCGATATCCTGGCCGGGATAAGAGCCAAGAAGGATCGACCCATGGCGCTCCTCTTTGATCTCTTTTACGAGACCCTCTACCCGCAATTCCCCTATGGCCATCCGGCATCCGGTACGCGGGGAACCATCTCCAACATGGACAGGGCAGACCTCATGAACTGGTACCGTCACATCGCCTTTCCCGCCAATTTCGTGCTGTCGGTGGTGGGGGATGTGGACGGTGAGCACTTGATCCCCTATGTGGAACGCCTCTTCAACGCATTTCCCGCGTCCACAGGGCAAATTCCCGACATCCCCCCCGAACCCCCGCTCAAGGAAGTCCACAAGGCCCATCTAAAACGACCCGGCGCCCAGACCCATCTCATCCGGGGGTATCTCGGGGCGGATCTCAAGAGCAAAGCCAACGCGCCCATGGCCCTGGTCAAGACCGTGCTGGCGGGGCAGAGCGGGCGGCTCTTCTACCAGTTGCGGGACAAACAGAGTCTGGCCTATGCCGTCACCGCATTCAGGCGGCCCGGATTGGAAACCGGTGCCTTCGGCGTGTACCTGGCGTGCGATCCCACCAAACTCGACGAGGCCGAGCGCGGCATCCAAAACCAGTTGGAATCTCTCAGGCAAAACGGCATCACAAAAAAGGAGTTGAATGACGCCAAGGCCTATCTATTGGGGAATATGGCCATCGACTATCAGACCAACGGGAGCCAGGCCATGCAGATGGCCTTGGATGAACTCTACGGCCTCGGATATAACGACCGGCAGCGGTACATGGATGAGATTAAGTCGGTCACACTGAAAGACATCCAAGCGGCGGTCAGGGAAATCATCCTGCCCAAAAAATATGTTGTCGTGACGGTGGGACCCTGAAGGGATTTGTGATCCTAAAGTTCGCCCTCACAGCACGTGGTATCAAATCCCCCCCGGGTATTGTATATGGTGGTGACCCGGAGGCGGTCGGTGGCGAGCGTATCCTTTAGATCCGTATAGATGCGTTTGGTCACGCCCTCCTGGAACAACCCCACGTTCCTGAAACTGACCACATAGTATTTCAGTGACTTGAGTTCGATGCACTTCCCCCCCTCGGGGTAGTATTCAATAATCAACCGGCCGGGGTCCGGAAGCCCGCTAAAGGGACAGGCCGCAATAAACTCGCGGGTTTGCGTCTTGATGTATTGTCCGGGGCTGTCAAAATCAAAGGTCTCGAGAAAATCGGTCCGGATCCGATCCGGACTTTCCCAGTCAAATATTTTCCCATCGGCCTTTACCATTGATCGTCTCCTCCAATCAGATGAATTCAAAGATTTAAGGGTATCAGTCCCATAGGTCGGAGTCAATGATGTGGCAGCCTGTTTTGCACACAAATATAGCCCATTAGAAAGCGCTCCATTGGGTTAATTATTTGGTGCTTGGCGGCTTTGTGTCTTGATGGACACGCCTTTTTCCTTTGGTAAAAGGAGTTGACAAGCCCCAGTCCGTATGCTCATACTTTAAGGAAGAGTTAAGAGGCTTTTCAACTGAGACCTGAAGAGAAAGGAGGGAGCATGAAACGAGGCAGATGGATTTCAGGCGGGTCGCTGGCGTTCCTGGCACTGGGAGCGCTCTTGTTGGTGGGCACCATGGGTGCCGTGGCCACGGCAGAGGAAACGTGTTCACCCTGTGCGGATGAAGGCAAAATAGAAAAGATGATCACCCCCAAGGCGCAATTGGAGGAGTTCTCCTGCTACATGAAGAAGTGGAAGGGCGCCGAGGTACTCCATTTCAAGGTGGCCAACAAGAATGTCACCGATACCCCTCAGCGATATCGCGTGCAAATCTTCCTGGACAACGGCAAGGGCGTGGGTGGCCTCATCCCGAGAAAGACCAAAAAGGGCCTGGTCAAACCGGGGGCGACCGTGACCTTTTCCTACCCGGTTAAGGGGATGACGGAAAAGCCCGGGTCCGTCCTTCTCAGGATCGCCACAGGGGGTTAAAACGACTCAATCTCAGAAGGGAGGTCTATTGATCATGAAAAGAGTAAGCATATTACTGGCCATCTGCGCAGCACTGGCGCTCATCATCACCGGACCGGTTTCGGCAAAAACCATCTTCTTAGGGATCGGCACGGGTGGAACCGGCGGAATCTATTACCCCTATGGCGGGGGTGTGGCTGAAATATGGACCAAATATGTGCCCAATGTCAGGGCCGTGGCCGAGGTCACGGGTGCCAGCGTTGAAAATGTGAAACTGGCGGACAAGGGAGAGACCGTCATTGGAGAGGTCATGGGGGATGTGGCCGTGGCCGGATACAAGGGGCTTTCCAAATTTAAAGGGAAGAAACAAAAAATCCTGACCATGGCCATCATGTACCCGAATTTGCTCCAACTGGTGACCCTTAAAGACAGCGGCATCACCAATGTGGAACAGGTAAAGGGAAAGACCATCAGCACGGGTAGCCCCGGAAGCGGCACCAATTTCATGACCGAGGCCGTGTTTAAGGCCTTGGGCATTCCCTTGGACTCCTATAAGGATTCCCGTCTCTCGTTCACGGAAAGCGCCAACGCCCTCAGGGATGGGACCATCGAACTGGGAAGCTGGTGCGTGGGTCCGGGGACCAGTTCCATCATGGACCTGGCCACGACCCATCACATTCGGATCCTTCCGTTCACCCCTGAACAGACCAAAAAAATCCTGGCAAGCAACAAGACCTACTCTTCGGTGGAACTGGCGGGGGGGCTGTACAACGGCGTAGACGATCCGGTTCCCACCATCGGGGTGTGGAACGTCATGATCTGCCAGGCCTCCTTGGATACGGATTTGGTGTATCAGCTGGTCAAGGCACTCTACACCCACAATGACATGCTCCGCAAAATTCATCCCTCTGCGGCCTACACCACACCGGAGAATGCGGTGAAGTTCTCTCCCATTCCGCTCCATCCGGGCACCATCAAATATCTCAAAGAAAAGGGGATAAAGGTGCCGGATAAGCTGATGCCTTAAGGGAGGGATTTCCGTTGAAAAATAAACCGGCCGCCTGGATAGCCCTTTCGGCGGCCGGTTTCGTGACAGCGCTGCTCCTGGTCGCCTGGCGTCTCCCGGGCGGCCTCGAGCTTCATATCATCCGGGTCAGGGACCAAAAACCGATCGTGGTGGTCCCCCTCGATCCGGGCGAGCCGTTCACGATTCACTATTATCATTCAGTGGAAAACGCTCCCATCTGGGAAGTGCACAGCCTGGACAGCACCGGGCGCATCTATATTGAGGAGGAGCGGTACCTGAAGTTCGGCGCCGGTATGGGCCGTATGCCCGGCGTCGGTCGGATGGTGAAAAGAGGCCCCTACGAGGTGATCGAGAACATGCACATGCCCACCGGCGACTTTGTCCTGCGCGTGGGCAGCCCCGGGGTCAACCACACCCTCATCTGGCGCGACACCCGGTTCAACCTGTCCGACCGGGTACCCCATGAAGCGGTCCGGTTCTCTGCCCGCCCGGTGAGTCTCCTCTACAAATGGTACCGCCGTTTGTTCCCACACCCATGCACCCCGGGAGAGGACGCCGAAACCAATTTATCACGCCGTCGCCCAGGAGATGACCATGACCACACACGCTGAATCCGCCACATCTTCTCTCTTGGAAAAAAGCATCTGGAAAGTCGTGGCCGTTGTCGGCATTTTGTTAAGCCTGTTTGAACTGTACACGGCCGGCGTGGTGGCCATGACGGCCATGCGGCAACGGGCCGTTTTTCTTACCTGCATTCTCATTTTGGCCTTCCTGACCCGGCCCCTTCATAAAGGAGCAAGGCAGGATCCTGGAGCAACTGGGACATCACCATGGGGATCACCCTGGTCCTCCTGGTCATGGAAGCGACCCGGCGGGTGATCGGCCTCAACCTCACCTGCATCGTGGCCGTGTTTCTTCTCTTCGGATATTTCGGGCCTTACATGCCGGAACTCATCATGCACAAGGGCTCTTCCATCGAAAGGATGGCCACCACCCTCTCTCTCACTACGGAGGGGATTTTCGGCCTCCCCACCGGCGTGGCGGCCACCTTCGTGTTCATCTTTATCCTCTTCGGGGCCTTCCTGGATAAGACCGGGGCAGGCAACTTCTTCATCGACCTTTCCTATTCCATTACGGGCCGCTTCTCAGGAGGGCCGGCCAAAACAGCGGTGGTGGCCAGCGGGTTCATGGGATCGGTGGCGGGAAGTGCGGTGGCCAATGTGGTGGCTACCGGCTCCTTTACCATTCCCATGATGAAAAAGACCGGATACAAGCCCCACGTGGCCGCTGCCGTAGAGGCCGCTGCTTCAACGGGCGGACAGCTCATGCCCCCGATCATGGGCGCCGGCGCTTTTCTCATGGCCGAGTTCACCCAGACCCCTTATCTGGAGATTGTCAAAATCGCCTTCATTCCCGCCGTGCTCTATTTCTTTTCCGTCATCCTGTTCGTGCATGTGGAAGCCCAGAAAGAAGGCATCTGGGGCCAGCCCAAAGAGACCCTCCCCAAACTTGGGAAAACCATTAAGCGCGGCATCCACTTCATCATCCCGGTGGGCATCCTGATAACGGTCCTCATGATGAACTACAGCCCCATGATGGCCGGATTCGTAGGTGTACTGGCCATTTATTTTACGGCGCTCCTCAGGAAAGACTCGCGAATCTCCTTTACTACGCTACTCAAAACACTCGAGCAGGGAGCGCGCAACGCCGTGGTGGTGGCCGTGGCCTGCGCGGCGGCCGGTATCATCGTGGGTGTGGTGAACCTCACCGGGACCGGCCTCAGGTTCTCGTCTCTCGTGGTCTCCCTGTCCCAGGGGATCGAGGTCTTGGCCCTGGCACTGGTGGCCCTGACCTCCCTTTTTCTGGGTATGGGGCTGCCGGTTACCGCGTCCTAGATCGTGCTGGTCATCCTGGCCGGGCCGGGACTCATGGACCTGGGGATTCCCCTCCTCACCGCGCACATGATCGTCTTCTGGTACAGCCAGGATGCCAACATCACGCCCCCTGTGGCTCTGGAATCCTTTGCCGCCTCGGGCATTGCCGGATCCAGCCCCATGAAAACCGCATTTACATCGTGGAAACTGGCAAAGGGGCTGTATATTATCCCGGTCATCATGGCCTATCACCCGCTCCTGTTGAACGGCCCCACCTGGGAAGTGGTGGAGACCATCGGATTCAGTGTCTTCTCCATTACCGCCTTCGTGGTCTGTCTGGAGCGCTATTTCATGACGCCCTTGAACTGGGTCGAGACCATCGGCTTTGCCGTGTCCGCCCTCGCCCTGATATGGCCGCATGAATCGACCAACTATTTGGGGTTCGCCGCATTTCTCCTCTTCAGCGCCGTTCAGATCATCAAGCGCCAAAAAGAAAAATCGGGGCCGGCGCCTGCGGCTCAATGAGGGATTCCCGCCATGTGAAGACCAGTGCCGGGATGCGGGCATTCTAAGCGCAGGGCGCATTTTCCGAAAATTAACACCTAAACTTCAAGTAATAAAAGCTACTTATGTCGAAAGGTTAAATGAGAAAATGAGAGACGATTTCAAAACACTTTATGAGCGAGACATCAAAGAGCTTAAAATGACCGCCAGAGGCTATCGCCATGAGAAAACCGGGGCCCAGATCCTCTCCATTTCCGCAGATGATGAAAACAAGGTATTCGGCATCACCTTCAGGACCCCGCCGGCGGATTCCACAGGGGTGGCCCACATCCTGGAGCACTCGGTGCTGTGCGGTTCCCGGAAATACCCTGTCAAAGAACCGTTCGTAGAACTTCTTAAAGGATCACTTCAGACATTTTTAAACGCGTTCACCTATCCGGACAAGACGTGTTATCCGGTGGCGAGTCAGAATCTTCAGGACTTTTACAACTTGATCGACGTGTACCTGGATGCCGTATTCTACCCGCGAATCACCTCCCACATTTTCCAGCAGGAGGGCTGGCATTTTGAACTGGACCACCTCGACGATCCCTTCGCCTACAAGGGGGTGGTCTTCAACGAGATGAAGGGGGCCTACTCATCGCCCGATACCCTCCTCTCGGAGGTCTCCCTTCAGTCCCTCTTTCCGGACACCCCATACGGTCACGATTCCGGGGGGGATCCCAAAGACATACCCACGCTCACCTATGAGCAGTTTATGGATTTCCACAGGAGATACTACCACCCGTCCAATGCCCGTATCTTTTTCTACGGCGATGATGATCCCGAAAAACGGTTGCACCTCATCGACGGGTACCTCAGGGATTTCGACCCCATCGAGATCGACTCCGGGATCGACCTCCAAACCCCGTTCGACAAACCCCGTCGCATCACCCGACCCTTCATGGTGGGACAGGACGAGGCAGGAGATGCAAAGGGGATGGTCACGGTCAATTGGGGATTGACTGAAACAGCCTCGGTGGAAACCAATTTCGCCCTCAGCGTGCTGGGCTACATCCTCTTGGGAATGCCCGGTTCCCCCTTAAGAAAGCGACTCATCGATTCGGGGCTGGGGGAAGATATCGCAGGTGTGGGCGTCGAGAATGAACTCAGACAACTCTACTTCTCCATCGGGCTCAAGGGGGTGGACCCGTCGAATATGGATAAAATCGAACCTTTGGTGATCGATACGTTGACGGAACTCACTGAATCCGGGATTGATCCCAAGACCGTTGAGGCCGCCGTCAACACCGTTGAATTTCGCCTGAGAGAAAACAATTCCGGCGGGTTTCCCCGGGGACTTCTCCTCATGCTGCGGGCCCTGACCACCTGGCTCTATGACGGCGACCCCCTCGCCCTACTGGCTTTTGAGGCGCCCCTTGAGGATCTGAAAACCAAAATCAAGCGCAATCCCTCCTTTTTCGAGGAGATGATAGCGCGTTTTTTTCTCTCCAACACCCACCGGACCACCGTTCTGCTCACGCCCGATGCGGGATTAGGGGAAAAAGAACAGGCCAGGGAAGAAGCGGCCCTGGCCGAGGCCCGATCAAAAATGGATGCCGCCACCCTCGAGGATGTGGTGGAAAACACACAAGCGCTCAAGACCTTGCAGGAAACGCCGGACCGACCCGAGGCCCTGGCCACGATCCCCATCCTGAAGCGTGAGGATCTGGAAAAACACAACAAAACCATCCCCACGACCCCTTTGGGAGAAGACGACCGAAAGATTCTCTATCACGACCTCCATACCAACGGCATCGTCTACCTGGATGTGGGATTCGATCTCCACTCTCTCACCGCCGAATATCTTCCCTATGTGCCCCTCTTTGGCCGCGCCCTCGTGGAAATGGGCACCCGGGAGGAGGACTTTGTGGCCCTGGGCCAGCGAATCAGCCGGAAGACCGGGGGAATCCACCCCCACTGGTTCACCTCGTCTTTGCGGGATCAAGACGGCAGCACGGCGTGGCTCTTTTTGCGGGGAAAGGCCATGGCAGACCGGGCCGAAGCCATGCTCGGCATTTTTCATGACATCCTCCTGAAGCTGCGGTTGGATAATAGGGAGCGCTTCCGCCAGATGGTTTTGGAAGAAAAGGCGAAGCTGGAGCAGAAACTCATCCCTTCCGGACACCAGATGGTCAATCTGAGGCTCCGCGCCCAGTTTGCCGAATCCCATTGGGCGGCGGAACAGATGAGCGGCATCAGCTATCTCTTTTTCTTAAGACGGCTGGCCCAGGCCGTGGAATCGGACTGGCCCTCCGTACTGACCGTCCTGGAGCAGGTACGCAACACCCTTCTCAACCGGGAGCAGATGCTGAGCAACATCACCGTAGACCAGAGTGAATTCGATCGGGTTGCGTCTGCGCTGAATGATTTTATAAGCAGCATCCCCCAGGCCCCTGCCGTCACCTCGGCATGGCCCGGCAAAGACCGCGAGGCCGTCGAAGGACTCACCATCCCCGCTCAGGTCAATTATGTGGGAAAAGGACTCAATCTCTACGACCTGGGATATGATTTTCACGGCTCGGCCCGGGTCATCACCCGGTATCTCCGCAACACCTGGCTCTGGGACCAAATCCGGGTCCAGGGAGGGGCTTACGGGGCCTTTTGTCTTCTGGACCGCCTGTCCGGTGCGCTCAGCTTGCTCTCCTACCGCGACCCCAACCTCCTCAAGACCGTGGAGACCTTCGACCAGTCGTCTCGGTTCCTTAGGGAAACCCATCTGGATAAAGCCGAACTGACCAAAAGTATTATCGGTGCCATCGGCGATCTGGATACCCATATGCTTCCGGATACGAAAGGGTACACCGCCATGATGCGCCACCTCGCCCATGATACGGAAGCGGCCCGGCAACAGATGCGAGAAGAAATTCTCGGGACCGAAACCAAACATTTCAAGGCCATGGGAAAACTGTTTGAAGCGGTGAGGGAAAAAGGCGTCGTCAAGATCCTCGGTTCTCCGGCGGCCATGGAAACAGTGGAAAAGGAGCGGCCGGGGTGGATGATGACCGTGAAGGTGCTGTAGGAATGAGGCGTCGGGTTTCGGGTTTCAGGGAATTCAAAGCGGATGGAGGAAACACATGCGTAAAGAAATGGTCTTTTGTACAATGGACAGTCCGGTGGGCAGGCTCCTGATTGCCGGAAATAAAGATGGACTCAAACTCATCCGGTTCCCCAACCGTGTGAGACCCGGGGAGCCCGGCGCAAATTGGAAGAAGGACCCGAAACCGCTGCGCAGGGTGGTGTCACAGCTCGACGCCTATTTCGACGGGACGCGCCGGTCATTCGATCTCAAGCTCGCCCTCGAGGGCACCCCTTTTCAAATGAGTGTGTGGCGGATCCTCTCGCACATCCCCTATGGAGAGACCCTTTCCTATGGAGAACTCGCTCACAAAATCGGAAAACCAGGCGCGGCCCGAGCCGTGGGCGGAGCCGTGGGCAAAAACCCCCTCCCCATCGTCCTCCCCTGTCACCGCGTCATCGGCAGCAACGGCAGCCTCACCGGCTTCGGCGGCGGGCTGGATCGAAAGAAGGCGCTCCTGTCCCTGGAAAAACGGTTTTCAGACATCTAACAAGGAGAAGGTGGAATGAGCAGAGAAAAAGGAAATTGGGAAAGGCTCGTGCGACGAATGGAACGCTTATTGAGACTCAGGTCCTTTAAAAAGGAGGAACTGCAGGAGGTACCGTTCCTCAGGCGACCCGAAAAGAAGCTCTCCATGTGTCAGATGATCAATCTGGCTCGCAATTTCGACTGGACCGTGGGTGCCGATGCGGAGGATTTCGCCCTCCCCACCTGTTCATCCATTCTGGGTCTAACCGAACTCTCTTCCCCCTACAGCGATGGGACCTTTCGGTCCATTGTCTGGGTTCAAACCAAAGAAGACGGCAAACGGTATGAAGCAGCCATCCCCCGCATTAAAACCGGACAATATGAAGCCGTGGTCATGGCACCCTTGGTCTACGATCCCTTTGAGCCGGATATTGTGCTCATCTACGGCAATCCAGCCCAGATGATCCTCTTGATCAACGCCCTCCAGTTTGAAGACTATGAGGTGATGCAATTTTTCTGTGTGGGGGAATCCTCCTGCTCCGATGTCATTGCCCGGTGCTATCTCGACAAAAAACCGTATCTGTCTATCCCTTGTTACGGGGAGAGGCGGTACGGCCATGCCCAGGATGACGAACTGGCCATGGCCCTCCCGGCCGGCTACATGGAAAAGGCCCTTCGCGGTCTCGAAATCCTCTATCGCAGAGGGGTCCGATATCCCATCAGTTTTGCAGGGGTCGAAGCGGATCTCCACAGGGTGCTGCCCGTCGCCTACACCACCCTTGAAGAGCGGATTGAAAGTGTACGGGGCGCCATTCCCAAAGGAATTGTGGCGGGATTGACCGGCGTAATTGCCAGTGGAAAGAGCACGGTTACCAATAAGCTTGAGGAACTGGGCGCCCGCTTGATAGACTTTGACCTGATCGCCCGGCAGGTGGTGGAACCGGGCAGACCGGCCTACAACGATGTGGTCAAGTTCTTCGGTACCCAGGTATGCCTGGAAGACGGCACACTGGATCGAAAGAAGATCTCGGATATCGTGTTCAAGGACATGGAAAAACGAAAGAAGCTGGAGGGATTTACCCACCCCAGGATTTATGAGGAATTCTTCCGGCAGTTAAGGGAAATCGGAAAGGCCGACCCGGCGGCGGTGGTGATCGTGGACATTCCCCTCTTGGTGGAACTAAACCTCATGTATCTGTTTGAAAAAATTATCGTGGTGTCCGTATCCCCCGAGACCCAGAAGAAACGGCTCATGGAACGGGACGGGATTGACGAGGAAGAGGCAACTCGAATTATCGCGTCACAGTTGCCGGTCAAAGACAAGAAGGGCTTCGCCGACTGGGTCATTGAAAACGACGGCTCAAAAGAGGAGACCCTGAAAGCGGTGGCACGCGTGTTTGAAGAATTAAAATCGGCAAGGGGCAATTAAAACCAGAGGATTTGGAATGCCGACCGCCGGGGGGACCTTCTCCCCGGTCCGCTCAAAAAGCGGCCTTTCGCACCTGCCATGGGCGCGAGGGTCCCGCATGAGCAACTCATAGCGGTGGTTGCCCGCTGTCCATTCTCACCTGATATAACTGTCAGCCGATCAGCCCATGTCTTGCGCTTCAATCTCCACCAAATTTCCGGCGGAAATTGTTCCGGGGAAGACAATTTCTGCAAACCCGGCCAAGAATATGACCATCACAAAAATCTCGGTTGATAGCGGCATGCGCTTATACCCTCTCCATGTTCAACCTTTTAAGGAAACAAGTTTTTCGCTATCGTCCCGCTCCGTCGATAGGTCCCACTTTTCAATAGCTCCAGTTGGTGCGTTAGGACCTCTTCTTTTTGGGCTTTCGTAAAACCGCCTTTCGACAGGCATATCGTCTTCTCCTCTGAACCGACAGCATCCTCCTTTAATGCCTGCAAGATGGCTTCACCGAGCAGAGTGTCGAAATTGGGGAAAAAGAAGCGGTGTGAATGGTATATCTGATAGAATTTGTCGAAATCCTCTTGAGATCGAATCCTGTCAACATGCCATCTATTTGGGGAGGTAAAAAATTCCCATCGTTTATTCAAGGCGTTGATGTCTTCTATCATTTCCTGCCTGGACCAATGGTTCCTAGACGCGTTCTCCTCGAATTCCGCAACCAGATCGACGGTCAGGGAATACCAACCGTTCCATTCCGGCTCAATTGCCGGAAATTCTCCAACATGAGGGATTTGAAATATCGACAGGCCCTTTCCGTCCGGCTCGATCCGGCGCATACTGTTCATGGGAATCGCTGCATCAGCACCCCCAAAAATAAACAACACCCTTTTTTTCAGCGACCTCAACCGCTTTATGACCTCCGCCGGGCCGTTTTGGAGGAATAGCTGTCCATACATCCTTGAAAACGGATTTCCCTTTTTCTCAGTAAAGGATGCCGAAGCCTGTTCAAGGATCTTTTCCCACCGCGCAAGAGAGATCATTGAACCGGGAAGTCGAATGTCTCTGAGTTGAATGCCGGCGTTCAGCAAAAAGCACGCATTGTAACACTCCGGGTTGTTGAGAAATATACTCAGCGCAACAAGCCCGCCTAGCGCGTGTCCGAAAAGTGATATGCGCAGATCCGGAGCGAATAGATTTCTGTAGAAACAGAAAGGCAAATCACCTTCCAGGATATGGCAATTTGAAATGGAACCGTATAGAGCCTGAACCTCTTCGGCAAACTGCAGAAAGCGGTCATGCATCACCGCCGGATTTTCTCTGATATCATCCAAAGGTGTTCTCTGGACATGCTTTTCCTTCGGGACTTCAATTCTCCATTTTGCATGCCGATTCAAATGATCAGGGAGTGGAATGAGGGCTGCAGCGATACCTCTCTTGCAGAGCACCTGACCAATTTGGTCATAGAGCGCAAAGGAATCCAGTTCATTCAATCCGTTAAACATGAATACCAATTTCCGGACGGTTCTGTTCCGGCAACTGTAGGCAAACTTGGGGATGTAATACCGAATGTGGAAGCGTCTGTAATCGTGAAGGGGGATGGAAGGCTCGTGATCGACACCGGGACACAATTTCATAACACACGCATGTGTCGAGTCGGAGCATACGATCTGGGTATCATTCTGGTTGGATCTGTCTATTTGCGTTACCGTGCTTGCAGATTCTCCGTAATCAGACATAGCGTCCTCCGGTTAACTGACCAATACGCTTGGGGCTCGATGCATATAAATTACAATCTCGGTTTGCAGCCCAAAGCCCTTCCGAGGTGATATGAACCCCTCGGCTTTTCCGGCCTTCGGCGGTAGTGTCAGGCATTCATCCTTAAACAGGTCAACGAATTTTGGATATATGGCAGTTGTTTCAGTATTTGAGGCCTTTTTCTATAATCCCCGCAAAACGGGCGTCCGAATGTCCTTCATTTGGATTTGAGGTGTGTCTTGAGAAACCAGTAACCGTCGTGAGACACCTGTTCAGAGGAGTCGATCTCGACGCTCGAGGAAAAAATGGGGCCGTTCGTCACCACGCTATGGTATTCTCCCAACTCGCCTGAGGGATCGATACCTGCGGCCGCCATCTCGGAAATGGACCGGGAATCCAAGGCTTTTCCCAGAAAACGCTTTTCCAGTTTCCGTCCGTTGACGACGATCACCCGGGCGGTGAAACCCAGTGAAATGAATTCATCGAGCAGTTCCCGTCGCTCACGCTTCCAGAGGGGAAGGACGGGTTGAATACCGGCCTCACCGCAGACCCGTTGAACCCATTTTAGATGGGGGTCCACGTCGATATCCCCGAATACCCCCACCTCTATTCCCGACTGCTTGAACGCCTTCAGGGCTGAAATAAACACGGTTTCATATTGGTTCCATGAGGCCGAGCCGAAGACCGGTTTGAGCCCCAGGTTTTTGGCCTGCTTCTCAATCAGGGATTTTGGGAGTGCGTGTGAGCGT
>JARRPY010000047.1:0-10890 GCA_037382425.1 Deltaproteobacteria bacterium | reverse complement strand
CCATCTACCGCCGTATGGCCCTACCGGTGATGGCGGACATCCTGTCAAGAGGCAAAATTTGCTTCGTGGTGGGGGGGACGGGGCTTTATATCCGGGCGCTTCTGGGCGGGTTGATGGATACGCCGCCTTCTGATCCGGACCTCAGGGCGACATTGCGTGCCGAATGTGAGGCCCTCGGGCCGTCACGACTTCACGAAAGATTGGCGCACTTCGATCCGGTCTATGCCCGACAGATACACCCCAATGACCGGGTGCGGATCATCCGAGGCCTTGAAATCATTGCCCTCACAGGACAGTCACCGGCCTTGCTCATGAAAAGGCACCGTTTCGGGGATCGGGCGTTAAGGAGCCTGAGGCTTTGCCTTGATGTGGACCGAGAAACCCTGTACGATCGCATCAACAGACGTGCGGATGCCATGGTGGAAAAGGGCCTGATCCAGGAAACGAGAGGGCTCCTCGACAGGGGATATCCATCGGATCTCAAGCCCATGAAGGCCATCGGATACAGACACATGGTGCGGTATTTGAAAGGCGACTGGCCCCTTGAGGAGGCCGTTCTAAAGCTGAAGCGGGACACGCGGCGATACGCCAAAAGGCAACTCACATGGCTCAGGTCGGAGTCCGACGCCGTCTGGATCGCCCCGGATGAGACCGAACGGGCCCTCGGAAAGATCAGGGGGTTCCTGAATGAAACCCCTTGACCTTTCGGCGTCAATTCATTATTTGAATGAGGGAGGCCGATACACAGGGTCTTCAGAGGGATGTCAAAGGATCAAACGGTCACGAGTGGAGGTTTTCCTTTGGATGTCAATACGTTAAAAATCCCCACAACCTTATGCGCCTGCGTCGCGCTGGCCCTTGTTTTCATGGCGCTGGGATGCGCCGGGGTAAAAACCGTCCCGGAAGACGTCCTCAATACCCCCCAACATCATGTGGCCAGCGGCTACACGCTCCTGAAAAAAATCTACCTGTTTCATGCCGAAAGGGAATTCACACTTGCCCTCAAGCTCGATCCCCATTCGTGGAACGCCCAGCGGGGGTTAGGGTTGACCTATGCCAGGCAAAATGACTTTGATCGCGCCTTTCGTCAGATGCGAAAAGCGGCGGAACAGGCCAAAACTCGCGAGGACAAGGCCATGGTGGATGTGGGATTCATGCGCCTTTACATTCTTGAGGGAAAGGCCGGCTGGTTCGATAAGGTCACCCAGTGCTATGCGGATGCCACGATGCACGACTCGTCCCTCCCGGAGGCCTACTATTTCATGGGAGTGGCCTACCAGAAGGTGAACCGGTTTTCTGAAGCCCGCAAGGCGTTCAACAAGGTTTTGGAGGTCAACAAGGCGTTTGTGGCGGAATCCGAGGATCAGCTGAGGGAACTGGACCGTCTTGAAAAGGCAAACTAGGCGCCGTCATTTCATTAGATTAGAAAGGGCCACATCGCATCTTGCCAAGGGTTCGGCGCATCGGGAAATGGATAGAAAATACGGCCTAAAGACTGTTATCGTATCCGTTCTCATCTGCGCCCTTCCCTTCATCCCCTCCGTTTCAGCGGGTCAGTCGGAGAACACCTCCCCTGAAAATCAAGTCCTGGCCATCGGGACCGCCCCCATCCCGGGACATAATCGTGCCTTGGCAAAAAAGAGGGCCATTTCCGAGGCCCTGTCCGGAGGCGTGCAAGGGTACATGGTGCGCCGGCTCTCCCATCGGGATCTCATCAATAATTTCGAAAGAATCACCCGTGACTTCATCCCCGTTGCCAGAGACGCCATAGACAATTTCAACATTCTCGCCGAAGAGACATCAAAGGACACCTACACCGTTCTGGTCAGGATCAAAGTCAATGAAGGCCTCATTGCGGATAAGCTGAGACAAGCGGGCATCGTCATCACCCGGGGGGTTAACCTCCGTATCCTCCTCCTGGTCTCCGAAATCACGGAGAGCGGCACCGATTACTGGTGGAAGGACCCTGGCGCATATCCTGCGCTCACGGCAACCGAAGTGGCGCTCTACAAGGCATTCCAGGACAGAGGATGGGATCCCATCAATCGGACCCAGAATACCCCTCAAATCGAGTCTGACAGCGAGATGACGGCTTCGGACCTGTCAACCGAAGCCCTGATGAAGTGGGGCACCCTGTTCGATGCCGACATCGTCGTATACGGGCAGTGCCGCATGAAGGATCAAAAAGAGGTCACCCTATCGCTGAACGCGGTGGATCTCGATGGGGGAATGTCGATGTGCCAGGAATTCGGCATGGAACCCATGGATCAGGGCCCACCGCCCTCAAATGAAAATCACGCCGCTATTCATCGACTGGCCAGAGCGCTCGTGGCTCAGGTGTCGTCCTGTATCATGAAGGAGGTTTCTGAAAAACAGGGAAAGGTCCATGAACTAAAGATCACCCTGGATGGGGTGAACAGCTACACCCAGTTTATTACCTTGAGCGCATTTTTGGAACAGAAGGTCCAGGGCGTGGAATCGGTCATTCCTTCCCGGATCAAACAAGACGCCGTGTCCGCCTTGGTGACGTTCCAGGGGGACAAGAAACTATTCATCACCCGCGTCCTGAATCATCCCGAACGCCCGTTTCCAGTCCACGTAAGCCAGGACATGGGCGGCGTGATACGATTCAGCATCGAGTAAACCCATATCATGACCATCCCCAATCTAATCACCACCCTAAGAATCATCCTCGTACCCATCTTCGTCATCTATTTGATGAACGATGAGCTCCTCTCTGCGCTCACGGTGTTTATACTGGCCGGTGTCAGTGACGGAGTAGACGGATTGGTGGCTCGGATATTCAATCAGAAGAGCAGGCTCGGCGCCTATCTGGACCCCATGGCCGACAAGATTCTCCTGGTGGCCGCTTTTATCATCCTGGCCGTGAGACAATTCATCCCCGGATGGTTGACCGTCATTGTCATCACCCGGGATGTGTTGATCCTCCTCGGCGTCGTGTTCCTCTTCCTGCACAATGACGAAATCCGCATCCAGCCGTCCATTTTGAGCAAAATCAACACCTGTTTTCAGCTGGGGACCGTCTTCGTGGTTCTCGCCAAGGCAAACCTGACGGTCCTGTCCCATTTAACACCCTGGATCTACTGGTTAACCGCGATTCTCACCATCGCCTCGGGCCTCGCATACATCCGTGCCTGGTTTCAGATGGTGTCGGAGCGGACAGAGTCGGGCTGAATCATACATCCCGAGGGTTTCGACCCGTTATTTTAGGATGACACGCAATACATCTTGACATCTTCAAAGCGGACTGATAAAAGTCGCAATTCTTAATAGGCACGTAGCTCAGGGGGAGAGCACTACCCTGACACGGTAGGGGTCGAGGGTTCAAATCCCTCCGTGCCTACCATAAAGATTTCAAGGGTTTAGGCCGGTTCATGTGGACCGGCCTTTTTTTGGTTTTTGGCTATCAACGACAAATCGGCCGAGCAGGATATCCTCAACATTCCGCCGAGAATCTATAAGACATAATACCCATACGTTACGGTCTGTAATCCGGGATATGAGTCTCTTCCTCTCCCAGACCCCTTCTCCAAAGAAAAACATAAACGCATGGATGTCCCCCTATTCCTTATGGCCACGGACCATGGTTATGTCATCCAGTTTGGTCGATCTTTGGCCCACGCGTCCACCGTCTTCTTGAGCCAGCCATAGAGGCCGGGGGCCATGTAAAATCGAGGAAAGAACAGATCATCCCTTTCACCCACGATCCCCTCCTCACGCGCGATCCTCGCCAGTTCAGTATATGGATAGATCCGCACCCCCATGGTGAGTTTATTGCTCTCCAGAGAGAGGGAATCCAGAAATTGGAGGCTCTCCAAAACCGTCTCTTTGGTTTCCCCGGGACCGCCCAGGAGGAGAAACCCCATCCGCTCGATCCCATGGTCTCTCATAAGGCGGGAGGCATGGCGAATGTCCTCGAGGCTGAAGCGCTTATTGAACGCCGTCAAGATCGGTTCCGAACCGCTTTCGAACCCGAGGCTGGCTTCCCTGCATCCGGCCCGCGCCATGTCCCGCACCAAGGCCGCATCCACACGGCAAGGATAGAGGATACAGCGCCATTGGATATTCAGAGAAGCCTCAATGATACGGGCACACAATTCACGGGCATAGGAAGGGGGCATGTTGAAGGTGTTGTCCACGAAGTGAAACCGGTGAAACCCTGCGTCCACACAGTCCGACAGCCACGCCACCACATGCCCCGGGGAACGTTTGCGAATGAGGCGACCTTCAATGGTCTCGGTGGAGCAGTAACTGCATTGCATGGGACACCCCCGCCGCGTCTGCAACGGAAGCCAGAGCGACTCTTTTTCATACCCCTCGGTGGCGAGCAGGTCTCTGTGCGGCATGGGAAACCGATCCAGATTCCTCTCAAATCCACATCCCGTGCCCTTCGAGGCGCCGCGGCCCTTTTGAAACAGGCCGGGCAAGGTCGAAAAAGATCGTCCCTGTTGAAGACGCTCCATCAAGAGGGGGAACGTCCCCTCCCCTTCCCCCTGAATGCCCATATCGGCCCCAAGGTACTCGAGGGTGCTGGATGGAAATATGCTGTAGCCTGCCCCACCCAGCACGATCGGGGCGGATGCGTACTGTCTGCACCTTATGACCACTCCCCTGGCCCGGTCCACCAGAAATCTGGGCTTCGCCATGTCCTGGTCATCCACATTCCGGATTGAAATACCGATGATTTCCGGCCTGAAATCCGCTATAACCCGTCTGATTTTATCGCCCGGATCACTTTCGGCCATAAGATCGACTAAAAAGATCTCATGTCCCGCCCTACGGGTCGCTTCGGCCACACAGGCCAGACCCAGCGGCATGGTCGGCACATTGATCCGTTCCGTATTGGCGGAAATAAAAAGCGCCCTCATCTGAAAACCCCTGATTTACCCTTTCTTTACCGTTTGAACATTCGATAAGACACTATAAGCAAGCATAGCGTATTTGAAATCCAAACCCCAAACAGTTTCCCGACCCCTGTAAAGAGCTATGGCCTGCCCCCCCTTTTCTCTTTTCCTTCTTTTCATGCCGCGCCAAATTGCAGACAAATCATATTAAAATAGTCCACACTGATTGACAGTGAAGATCGATGTATCTGGCATAAGATACCGGGGGAGGCCTTCGCGGGGATCAACACGATCCGGAAATGTCTTCAAGCAACCGGCGATATAATCGGTAATGGGCAAAGGGGATGTTGCTGCGCGGCCGGTCATCCAGGCAGGGGAGATAATGACCCGTTTCAAGGAGGTCCGGCACGGTGTCCGTTACAGCCTTTTTCACCGCCGCCTCATCCCGGGCCAGGGCCGTTGAATCGATTCCCCCGATCAACGCCACTTCGGATCCAAACCGATGACGAAGTTCTGCGTATTCCATGTGGGCGCTCTTGATATTGCTGATCCACAGACCGTTGATGCCGGCGTCAATCAGAGGGGGAAGGAGGGATGTCAAATCCCCACCCGTGGTACAAAAAATGCGAAGCGGCACATGATACGTCTTCAACAGATCAATCACTTTGCGATAGCCCGGTATGGCAAAGCGCTCAAACATCTTTGGCGAAATCACGGGTCCGATGTTGGATGCAATGGGCTCATAAAACGACGCATAATCGACGGTTACCTTTGAAAGGACCCGCTCAAGGCAAACGCAGTAAAAATCGATGGTCCGCTCCACAAGATCCGCCACTTCTTCGGGTCTTCTTATGAGCGCGAAGCAGGCCGCCTTGAAGGATTCCCAGTCCCCCACCCCCAGCATCTGCAGCAGGCCCCCGCCTGAGGCGTCCACATAAAGGACCCGGCCCTCCTGGTGAAGGCGCCGGCTTCGTTCCACAAAGCCCTTTTCGTAACGGGCCGCCTGATCCGGGTTGTAATGTCGGCTGAAAGCGGACGGGTCGTGAAGGAGATCCGGTGCCTTATGAAAAAACGGGTAGCTCCTGAGCATGAGTCCCACGGAATGATGTGTGTCTAGCGCAAAATAGTCTGAAAAGGACTCGTCCTGAGGGAACCCCTCCTCCACCCAACGGCCGAGGGTGTCTTGGTCAGGCTCGAGGTCGAAAAATGGGAACCGATCGCTTCCCTCTCCCAATACGGTATCCAGGAATCTTTGTCTCTGGCTCACACCACTCATGATGACTCCAACAGGCATCTGACGCCGCTCATTTCGCCTCCAAATTGCAGACAAATCATATTAAAACAGTCCACACTGACTGACGGTGAAGGCCGACGAATCTCCTATAAGCCATCGGGGCAATGAGGCCTTTACGCGTGTCTACACGATCCCGAAATGCCTTCAAGCAAGCGGCGATATAACCGGTAATGGACAAAGAGGATGTTATGGCCTCACATCGAGGCAAATGATATAATGGCCTTTTTCAAGGAGGTCCGGCACGGTGTCTACTAAACCCTTTTCACTGTTGCCTCGTGCTGGCCCACGGTATAGATGTCCATGGCTTTTGTATAACCCGAAATCTCCGCCTTCGTCAATTTACCAAAGGCATTTTCCAGAATATCTTCGAAAATCCGTTTACCGGCAGCGCAAAGGATTTCCGTTTCCGGCCTCGACAACATGGCCGATCCGAAGGCCCGCACTTGAAAGAGGAAATAAGATTCCCGATTGACCTATGCCGCACTTTAAGGGTATAGGCGAGGTACCAACCCAACAAGGGCGTGTCAGATTACTGTCGGGAGAACTCTATAGAAATGTATCGCAGTTTCCATGACATCACATCCACGGCCAAAAAACTGGGACCTGTGAAGGTCGCCGGCCTGTTCCCTCACAGTCGGGAAACGGTTCAATCCGCCGTAGATGCCATGCAGGCGGGCCTGATCACGCCGATTCTTGTGGGCGTGAAAGACGTGATTTCGAAATCCTGCGAAGACACACAGGTTATTGGAAAAATACAGGTTATCGATCAGCCTGATCCTCAGAAGGCCGCCGACCTGTGCATGGAGATGACCGCCCGGGGAGACGTGGCGTTGGTCATGAAGGGCAATATCGTCACGACCTATCTTTACCGGGCGCTCATAAGGAAAACCAAGGAAAGAGCGCCTGATCAGACCCCTTGCACGCTGTGCTTTCATGAGATGAAGGGGCTTCATAAGATATTCGTCATCACAGATCCGGGGGTGAATATCCTCCCGGATATTGAACTCAAGAAGAAGATCCTGACCAATGCCATTAATGTGGTACGGAAACTGGGGTGTCACACCCCCCGGGTCATGGCCTTAGCCGCCCCAACACTCAATGGCGCCAAATCCAATGCTTCCCGGGAGGTTGAACAGTTACGTGATTCAGCCCGCCAGGGCTATTTTGGAGATTGTGAATTTCTTGAGGCTTCCAATTTGATGGCCGCCTTTCCTCACGGGAAAATCAAAGAAGAAAAATTTCCGGACATCTTTTTGGTTCCAAACATTGAAGCCGGAAATATCCTGGTCAAGAGTATTGACCATCTCCTTATGGGGGTCCGACAGTGCGCGACCATAGGAGGAGACGGACTGATCACCCTGACGCCCTCCCGTTCTGACGGCTACGAGGCGCGGATGGTCAACATCGCCTTGGGCATCGTGCTCAGTACATCTACGAGGAGCAGATGAGGCACCATGGGGCTTGAATCGTCTCTCATATCCGCCTACGGAGACAAAATTAAACCCAAAAAGATGGTTATTGCAGGCCACTTTGACCCGGAGGCGGTGGCAGCGGTTGAACAGGCCTCGGCAAGAGGCTGGGTGGAACCCGTGTTCTGCGGTGGTTCCTTTTCCGGTAGGACAAAAGGAATGGACCATATGTGTCTTTCCTTGGATGTGCCCGAAGCCAAGGATAGAGCCGCCGGGATGGCTGCCTCGGGTGAAGCCGAGGCGATCATGATCACCGGGCCTCTTGATCGGGAAATCCTAAACCTGCTCGGCCGACCCGATAGCAAATACAAATCCGCCCGCATCTTAAGCTACATCAGCGTCTTTTTGGCACCGAGGGACGGTCGCCTTACCCTGCTCACCGATCCCCTGTTTAATGCCACGCCTTGCCTGAAGGACAAGATTGCTATCATCGAAAACGGCATAGAAGCGGCCGCATCCCTGGGCATTCAGGCACCCCTGATTGCTGCGGTCGCACCTCTGGAACTGGTCAATCCCGACATGCCTTCCACCCTGGATGCGGCCATTATCTCCAAGATGTCGCAGAGGGGTCAATTCGGAGAAGCGGTCATAGAAGGGCCCCTGGGAATGGACAATGCCGAGTCCGCCTCGGCGGCCGGGGTCAAGAACATCGTCAGCCCGGTGCCGGGCCATGTGGACATCTATTTTTTCCCGGACCTGGAGTCGGCAAGTATTACCGCCCAGTTCATCTCATACCTTGGACCATGCGAAATGGGGGGTCTCGTGGCGGGTTCTGATTTTCCCGTCATCCTCCGCTCCTCACTCGAGACCGGCAACTCATGGCTCACGAATATTCTGTTGGGTGTTCTATGACGTCGGCTAAGAAAGACGGCAACATTTTGATCATCAATGTCGGTTCCACCACGCTCAAGCTGGGGGTGTTCATGGGAGGGGGGTTCGGATTTCGAGAGAAGGTGGCGTACGCCCAAGAAGACACCGCCCGTCTTAATGCCTACGATGACTGGCTGGACTTTTTGAGGGATCTTGCTGATAAGACCTTACACAGCAAAAAGGACCGGATCGTGCATCCGGATATTGTGGTCAGCCGGGGCGGCCTCACGAAACCGCTTTCCGGCGGGGCCTATCGCATCAGTCAGGCCATGGTGAAGGAACTCCGCTCCGGGGCATACGGCTGGCACCCAACGAATATTGGTCCCGCCATTGCCCGGGAGATTGCCCAAGCCTACGGCGTAAAAGCCATGGTCTACGATGCTCCGGTGGTGGACGAGATGTCGGAACTGGCCAGATACTCGGGGCTTAAGGGCATACGCAGGAAAGCGGCCTTTCATGTGTTAAACCAGAAGTCTGCAGGCAGAAAGGCCGCCCGCCGCCTCAATCTTCCGTATGAGAAATCTCATCTTATTGTGGCGCACATCGGTGGAGGCATCACCGTTGGCGCGCACAGCGGCGGCAAGATTATAGACGGCACGCACGGCCTGAGCGAGGGGCCGTTCACCCCTCAGCGTACCGGCGCATTGCCGAACCTGGACCTCCTTGATCTTTGTTTTTCAGGCCAATATAACAGGGACGACTTGCGCAGCATGCTGCTCGGCCGAGGCGGTGTTTTTTCTTACCTGGGTGAGCAGGATATGAGCAGCGTCGAGCAGTCCATCTCCGGCGGGGACCGGAACGCGTTTCGGGTTGTTCAGGCCATGGCTTACCAGATCAGCAAGGATATTTGTGCCATGGCGGCTGGTCTTTTAGGCAAGGTGGATGCCGTGGTCCTTACCGGAAATCTATGTCATTTTTCCACACTGGTGAACGACATCCAGAAACGCGTCTCCTTTCTGGGAAAAATCCTTATCTATCCCGGCGATGACGAACTGGAAAACCTGGCTCTCGGTGGACTCAAGGTGCTCAGCGGTGAAGAAGCGATAAAAGAATTTTAGTGCAAGTTCATGGGGTCAAATTTCCTTTTGGCTCTTGTTACCGTAAAAGTATATTGGGACTGACGCCTCCAAGCCTCCCCGCGTTACTATCAGACGATCAATGAAATGGGCGAAGCGGCCTCAGATCACCGGACCCGCGGTATAGATGTCCATGGCTTTGGTATAACCTGAAATCTCCACGGCCACGGAGACTTTCGATGTTCTGAATGTGAGCATGGGCTAGATCATTTTCGAGGCGACACACTTTGGCCCCTTTTCAATGGCGCTTCGTATTACCCGTTCGGGTTTTCTTCGCCATGCTTATTCCGGTGTGGCATTTAGTTGGACCATGGCATCGAATATGGGCAGCCGTTGGGTGGTAAACTCGCCAACCCACTTGTCGTAAATGTCAAATATCTTTTTCGACCGGCACAGATCGGATATGACGCGATCTGCAACAAGACGAAAGTCCGCGTCATTTCGCCTCACTGCAAACGCAAAAGGCTCGAAGGAAAAGACGGTGGGAGCAATGGCAAAGTTCATCCGGTTTTGAGCCTTTGAGGCGATGCCGATGAGTACGATTTGATCGGCGGCATAGGCATCGATCACCTTCTTTCGTAAGGCATTAACCCCTCCCTCCGCCGAGTTGAAAAGGACGATTTCCGCCTTGGTTGATGTTTCTTGAAGGAGATTTTTCAAAAAAACGGCGGTCGTTGTGTCTTTCACGACGCCGATTTTCTTTCCGCTAAAACCGGAAGCATCACGATCCTCGTCACTTTGGAGCGTCATAAGCGAAGCGCCGGTGACGAATGTCAGTTGCGTAAAATCAACCAGTTCACTCCGGGAAAGCGTCTTGGTTGTCGCACCACATAATATGTCGATTTTATTTTCGATCAGGGATTTGAACCGGTTTTCGGCGGTTACGGGAACATATTGCACCTTTACTTTCGCGCCGATTTTCTTTTCAACCTCTTTTACAATAGATTTGCCGAGATCGATGGAATAACCGGCCGGCTTACCGTCTTTACCGAGGAAAGACATGGGGGGTTCGGATGGACGATAACCGATTCTGATTTGACCCGTGTTCTTGATCTGATGAAGCGTCCCGGCGACATCTTTAGCCGCCAGCGGGCTAGCAAAAAGAACGATCGATAAAATGATGCTCAGTTTCATTCTCATGGTGGTCTTCTCCTCCGTGACAGCACGTGAAATAAAGGGTTAAAAGATTGCGCCCACAGCAAAAACCATAGTGAAATCCCCGTTCGCAGTCAACGGAATAGTGAGGTGGCCAAGTCTCCTATGGGCTCTTGTCATTACAAGGCATTTATTCTCTAATTTTTTATAAATCCCTGTCG
>JARRPY010000046.1:0-12303 GCA_037382425.1 Deltaproteobacteria bacterium | reverse complement strand
TATTGACTATGATACGATTCGTCGGTACCCGAAGATCCTGGTGGGGTACAGCGACATCACGGCGCTGATGATGGCCCTTTACCGGCAAAGTGGACTGGTCACCTTTCATGGCCCCATGATGGCCCGCCTCCCGTCGAGGCCGGCACATGCCCTGAAACAGCTGTTTGGCCTCCTCGGAGGCGAACAGCCCGTCACCATTCATGGCAAGGACGCGCAAGCGCTCCTCGAAGGGAGGGCTCAAGGACCGGTGGTTGGGGGGAACTTGAGTCTTTTATGTCACCTTTTGGGAACCCCCTTTTTCCCAAGGCTCGAGGGGGCCATTCTTCTCCTGGAAGACAAGGGGGAAGCCCTTTATCGACTGGACAGGATGTTGACCCATCTCATGCTTGCAGGACAATTCAGCCACCTTGCGGGTGTTGTGGGCGGTCAGTTTCTCGATTGCGGTCCCATGAATGCAGTGAATGACCTCATCAAAACCACATTCAGCAAAAACCATATTCCTGTGGTGACCGGTTTTCCTGTCGGACATGGATCCGAAAACATGACGATTCCCATGGGAATTCGTGCTGAACTGGATACACGTCGGATGACCCTTTCAACCCTGGAACCACACGTGGTGATGATCTAAGAAGCCATAAAAAGTCCTCCGCTCCTACCGGTTGCAAGCATTGACATATCGGACGATCTTCCGAGAATCATCCTGGAAGAAGCAAGGAATCAATAATCAAAGCAGCTTGAAAAAGGGGCGCGCACAGGAGTTATCTCCCGAAACTGAAAGAAGCTATGGCAACACAACCTTCGGAACATATGGCCAAAATCAAAAAATGGCTTGGGCAGGAATCCGGTCGGGCGGAGGTGATCGGCCTCACAGATTCTGTATCGGCCTATTTCCTTTCAGAGGTGTTGGCGGAGGTTCATGGACCCAGCCTCATTATCCTGCCCGAGAGGAAATCGGCACAGTCGTTCTACGGAATGCTTGAGTTCTTCACAGGAAGTTCGGCCAAAGAAAACGCACCGTCCCAGGTCAGGCTATACCAGTTCTTCCCATATGATATCAGCCCGTTGTCCGGGCTGAGCCCACACCCGGAACGGGTCAGCCAAAGGATTCGCGCCCTTTACGCACTGCTCAATGACAAAGCGGCCGCAGTGGTGACATCCGTTGAGACGATCTGCTTCGGGATTATCCCTAAGGATGCCTTTGTCAACGCGATGGAATATTTCGAAATTGGCGAAGAGGTGGATCGGGGGCAACTCCTCGACACATTGGAGACCACCGGCTACCAGAGGACCTCCCTGGTGGAAGAGCAAGGGGACTATTCGGTACGGGGTGGCGTCATCGATCTCTTCTCACCCCTGGATCGCCTCCCGATCCGGATGGAATTCTGGGGAGATCATCTGGAATCGATCCGCCAATTCAATCCGGAGACCCAGCGATCACAGCGAGAAATGGAATCCTTCGTTCTCCTCCCCGCCGCAGAGATTCTCCTAAAGCCGGAGAACACGGGAAGGGCACGATCCATGGGAAGGCTGCCTTCTCAGTCCCAACAGGGAATCATCACCGCATTCCCGGGCCAAGAGGCATGGCTTGAGCATTTCTATCCCCATCTGGATTCTCTTTTGGCGTATCTACCACAAAACGGGCTCATCGCCTCTTTTGATTCTCATCGGTGGAAGGCCCAGGTTGAAAAGGCCCACCGAAAATTCGTAGCGGACCAAGAAAAATTTAAGGAGGAATCCGCCGAAAAGGGGGACCCTTTTCCGCATCTGGAAAACCTGCCCATCTCCGTAGACGAGATGGACCACCACCTCAACCGGCACCAACGGCTTGAATTCAGTCAGCTTGGACTGGCGGACCAGACAAATTTAGACATGATGATGACCATGGAGGGGCCCTTCCACTTGGAAGGCGATATCACGTTTTCCCTTGCCAATCGAGGCACACTCTCCCTTGCCCCCCTTGCGGAGCAGATCGAATCGTGGCGGCAATCCCGGTTCAGGGTGGTCATCACCTGCCGGGCCAGGCAACAGGCGGTTCGGCTTCAAGAGATATTGGAAAACTATCAAGTGCCCATTGATGGAACGATTGAAGGCTGGGAGACGGTTCCTCGGAGTCCCGGCGTCTATTTATGTTTGGGCGGCCTCTCCAAGGGATTTGTCTGGCGCGATCTGGGGCTCTGCATACTGAGTGAGGATGACATCTTCGGAGCCAAGCGAAGGATCCAAAAGAAACCCAAGAGAGGGAAGGATGCGCTGAACTGGTCCAGCTTGAGTCTCCTCAAAGCAGGCGATTTCGTCGTACACGAAGAGCACGGGATCGGACGATATGGGGGGCTCAGCACCATGGAAGTAGCCGGAAGAGTTCATGACTTTGTTGTCATCGAATATGCCGGAAATTCAAAACTTTACCTGCCCGCGGACCGGGTGAGCATCCTACAAAAATACGCCGGGGCAAACGACAGGGATCCCAAATTGGATCAGTTGGGCGGGCAGGCCTGGGAAATAGCCAAGCGGAAGGCCGGGAAATCCATCAAGAAAATCGCCAGACAACTGGTGGAACTCTATGCCCTCAGGAAACACCGGAAGGGGAACGCCTTTTCTCCCCCGGATCCCCATTACCGACAATTCGAGGCCGGATTTGAACACGAAGAAACCGATGACCAACTCAGGGCAGTGGAGGATGTGCTCACAGACCTGGCATCAGATGAACCCATGGATCGTCTCATATGCGGGGATGTGGGTTTTGGAAAAACAGAAATCGCCGTAAGGGCGGCGTTCAAAGTGGTTGCAGACGGAAAACAGGTGGCTTTTTTGGTGCCTACGACCGTCTTGGCCGAGCAACATTTTGAGACCCTTTCCAGTCGCATGGCCGGTTATGGGATCAGCGTGGGCCTTTTGAGCCGCTTCAAGACAAAGGCGGAACAGCTTGACGTCATTGCAAAGGTCCGTTCCGGGAAGATAAATATATTGGTGGGCACCCACAGGATACTCCAAAAAGATGTCCGGTTTGCGGACTTAGGACTCCTCATTGTGGACGAGGAACAGCGTTTCGGCGTCAAGCAGAAGGAAACCTTGAAGCGGTATCGAGCCATGGTGGACGTATTGGCTATCACCGCCACACCGGTCCCAAGAACGCTCCAAATGTCCATGATGGGCGTTAGAGATTTGAGCGTCATAGAAACCCCGCCCGAGGATCGCCTGGCCATTGAAACCTATCTCTCTCGGTATGATGCCCCCCTCATCATTCGGGCCATCGAGGCGGAAGTGGCCCGAGGGGGGCAAACCTTTTTCGTCCATAACCGGGTACAGACCATTGATCGGATGGCTGAGAAACTCAAAGGTCTCGTACCCGGTGCGCGTTTTGCCGTGGCCCACGGGCAGATGAGGGCAAAAGACCTCGAAGAGACCATGTTTCGATTCTTGAAAAAAGAGGTCGACGTGCTGGTCTGTTCAACCATTATCGAATCGGGCCTGGACATTCCCTCTGCCAACACCATTATCATCAACGAGGTGGACCGCATGGGGCTGGCTCAGATATATCAGTTGAGGGGGCGGGTGGGAAGGGCCAAAGAAAAGGCCTACGCCTATCTTCTCTTGTCCCGGGATGCCGTACTAACCAAGGATGCGGAAAAACGATTGAAAGCCCTCATGGACTTCTCCCATTTGGGAGCCGGGCTCCACCTGGCCATGCATGATCTGAAAATCAGGGGCGGCGGAAACATCTTGGGCTTTGCCCAGTCCGGGCACATCTCAGCCATAGGATACGAACTCTATCTCAAACTCATTGAGCGCGCGGTGTCCGAACTGAAAGGCGAGGTGTGGGAAGACGACATCAACCCTGAAATCAATGTGCCCATCCCGGCATTTCTGCCAGGCGACTACGTCATGGATACCGACGTACGGCTCAACCTTTACCGACGGCTGTCAGGCCTGATTGAAAAATCCGAACTCGAAGAGGTCATTTTTGAGATCTCGGATCGGTTCGGACCACCGCCCCAAGAGGTGGAAAACCTTTTTGCCCTCATGTCCGTTCGCCTCATCCTCAAGCGGTTGAAAATAAGAAAAATGGACGTGGGCGATCACGGCGTTATCTTGACATTCTCCGATAACGGCACCGTCGATACCGAACGTCTTATTCGGACGCTCCATCAGATACCCAAGCGGTATCGGCTCCTTCCGGGTAACAGACTTCGGATTGAGCTGGGCAAGCTGTCGCTTCCGGAAGATTTTCATAAGATTGAGGCGTCCGTCCACTTTTTGGACTTTAATTCCAACCCCGGCCCGTCCCGCGGCAGGGAAACGAGCGCGGAAAAATGACCTTGATTTTTCATATATTACTGCTATGTTAATACGTTTAGGCCTTTAATGGAATTAAAGGCCGTTGAGTGGCCGGATCCGAGAAGCAAAATGGAAAAAAATATACCGAAAATCATTTTCTCATGTCTTATTTATCTCCTTGTCGCGATTCAATGGCTTCCAGCAGGCGCAGAGGTCCGAAACCGTGTGGTCGCCATCGTAAACAATGACGTGGTGACCCTGCATGAACTCAACGGCAGGATTCGGAAGGTGACCGGCATCCCCCCCGATCAATTCAGGACCAAATCCGAAGAGCAATTCATGGAGGTCCGCCGCAAGGTCTTGGACATGCTGATCAGTGAAAAAATCGCCCTTGAAAAGGTAAGGGAGCTGAACATCACGGTCAGCGAAAAAGAGGTGGACGCCGCCATTGAACGGATCAAGCAGAACAATCAACTCACACAGGAAGACTTGGAGGCCAAACTCGAGTCAGACGGGACCAACCTCAAGGCGTATAAGGAAGAGATCAGAAAGGAACTGGAACGAATCCGCCTCATCAACCAGGAGGTCAAATCCAAGATTCTCATCAGGGAAGAGGAACTTAAAGACTATTACGATAAACATATCGACGAGTTCCGGAGGAAGGCCAAGTTACACCTGGCCGTCATATTCCTCGCCCAGAAGGATCCGTCGGACAAGAAGGAACGCGAAGCCCTTATAAAGAAGGCCAATGGACTCTTGACGCGGCTGGCAAACGGGGAGGATTTTTCTGAATTGGCCCGTAAATACTCTGACGGCCCCGGCGCCAAGGACGGCGGAGATCTGGGAAAGTTTAAGATGTCCGACGTGAATCCCCAATTGGCACAGCATATCAAGGGCCTATCTGAAGGAGAGGTAAGCCAACCCATCATTACCCCCGCCGGCATTCAGCTGATCAAAGTCGTTGAAAAACAAGAAAAAGGGGTAAAATCCTACGAGCAGGTCAAAGGCGCTATTCACACGATCCTGTACCGGCAGAAGCTGGACAAGAAGTATGCGGCCTGGTTGGAGGAATTGAAAGAAAAGGCATACACGAAGATCATCTTTTGAAAAAGCGAGCCGTATGGAACTCGAAGAAGACCAATCCCTAACCCTCGAAAACGAAGACCTGGAGATCCCTTCGGCGGGAGAACTGGGGCATCTTCTGAAACAGCAGAGGGAAAAATTGGGGTTGAGCCTCAATCAACTCTCTGAGAAAACCCGCGTGAGGGCCCAATTTCTGGAAGCCATGGAGGAAGAAGCGTGGGATAGCCTGCCTTCGCCCGGTTTTGTGCGAGGGTTCATGCGTAGCTACGCACGTGCCGTGGGTTTGGAAACAGACAGGGTCTTGTCCCTTTACGAGGCCACGACGTTTTCCCACGAGCCCGGTTCTGAAAAACATCCATCGACGATTTCAGTTAAAAAGAGATCTGTACCCGTTTTTCTGATCATCCTGCTCATCGTGGTGTTGATTGGCGGGGGCGCCTATTACGCATGGAAGACATATGGACCCACGATCCCTGATGCTGCCCGACTGCGCTCAAGTAGCCCAGACATCGATGAGCAGGCCGACCAAAAGGAGACTGAGGCGGCCGGTATAAATGCAGCGGAGGTCTTAGCCGAGGGTGAGACAGTTACCCGCCCCGCGCCGTCCCCGGAAACGGCACCCGAAGCAAAACCAACGCCGGACATGGGTCAAACGCCCCTCGAAACACGCGAAGCCCCCGAAGCGGATAAGGCGGCCCAAGTTCCGTCCGCACCTGCCGAAGAGGCGAAAGTCGAGCAACCATTGGCTGAGGCCGCGGAAAAGACGCCTGCCCCGGATCTGGGAAATGGCCATCAACTGACGCTGAAGGCTATGGTGAAGGAAAGAACATGGGTCCGGATATTTGTGGATGACCGGGAACCCAAAGAGTATGTATTTCAGCCCGGAAGCCACCCCCAATGGGAGGCGAACAAGGGGTTTGAATTGCTGATCGGAAATGCCGGGGGGATCGATCTTGAGTTCAACGGTAAACCGCTAAAGGATTTGGGTGAATCGGGAAAGGTGATTCGGTTATTTTTTCCGGAGGGATATAAACAGAACAGATCAGAGGATTAAAGTGGAAGACGTTCTAAAAATCTTTGAAGAGCGGGGATTTATCGAGCAGGTCACCGACCGGGACCTCTTGTCAAAACAGCTGGAAACCCCCACCGCCTGTTACATTGGGTTCGACCCGACGGCCAAGAGTTTCCACGTGGGAAGCCTGCTTCCGATTATGGCGCTTGTTCATATGCAAAGCGCAGGTCACACACCCATTGCCGTTATCGGAGGGGGCACCACCCTTGTGGGAGATCCGAGTGGAAAAACCGAAATGCGCCCCATCATGACTCGAGAAGAGATAGAAACCAATGCGGTCACCCTGAGGGCCCAACTGTCACGATTTATCGAATTTGATCAAGACAGAGCCCTCATGGTCAATAATGCCGACTGGCTGACCTCCCTGGGCTACATCGATTTTTTGAGGGACATTGGTCGGCATTTCAGCGTCAACCGGATGTTGGCGGCCGAAAGCTACAAAATGAGGCTGGAGACCGGCCTCAGCTTTATAGAATTCAACTACATGCTCCTTCAAGCATATGATTTTTGGCACCTGTTCAAACAGTATAATTGTCGTCTGCAAATGGGCGGTAATGATCAGTGGGGAAACATCCTGGCGGGGGTGGACCTGACCAGAAGACTGGAAGGCCAGACCATTCACGGCCTCACGTTTCCGCTTCTGACGACCGCTTCGGGGATAAAGATGGGGAAGACCCATAAAGGGGCTGTGTGGCTTGATCCGGAAATGACCTCACCCTATGATTACTATCAGTACTGGATCAACCAAGAAGATTCGGACATCAAGAGATTCTTATCGTTGTTCACCCTCCTACCCATGGATGAGGTCAACCGACTGGGTCGTTTGAAGGGTGCGGACGTAAGGGAAGCCAAAGCGGTGCTGGCCTATGAGGCCACCGCCCTTTGCCACGGCAAGGATGAAGCGGAAAAAGCCCGGGCGGCTGCCAAGCAGCTTTTCGGCAGCGAAGACGCCTCTCGGGCGGCTGATTCGGTGCCCCTTTTTGAGATTCAACGGGAAACTCTTGAGAATGGTGTCCCCGCCTATATCCTGTTCGAGGAGGCCGGCTTATGCAAGAGCCGAGGGGAGGCCCGCCGGCTCATCTCCCAGGGCGGGGGATACCTCAATGGCCGCAAGCTCCAGCAATTTGACCAGCTCCTTCGGCCCAGTGACATGGAGAACGGCGCCCTCCTGCTCAGAGCAGGGAAAAAGAGATACAAGAAGGTCATTGCGGGCTGAAAAATTTGAGAACAGACTTTCATGACGAGAAAAAAAGCGCAAGAGACCCCTGAGAATAATCGGGACGACAATTCCAGAATTTATCCCATCGTGGGAGAGGAAGCGCTCCCCCCTGCCCTGCGTCCCGAGCACACCGCCGTCGTCCCTTATGATCCGCTGCAGTTGTACCTTCTTGAAATCAAGCAGTACAATCTGCTGACGAGAGAAGAAGAAAAAGCCTTGGCCATCCGGGTGAGAGAGCAACACGATGAACGGGCGGCCTACCGGTTGATTACCTCTAATCTCCGGTTGGTGGTAAAGATTGCCATGGATTTCCACCGGTATTGGACCCGGAATCTTCTGGATCTTATCCAAGAAGGGAATCTGGGTCTTTTGCAGGCCGTACAAAAATTCGATCCCTATAGGGGAATAAAGTTCTCCTACTATGCCTCTTTCTGGATAAAGGCATATATTTTGAAATTCATCATGGACAATTGGAAACTGGTCAAGATTGGGACGACCCAAAGTCAGCGAAAGCTTTTTTTCAACCTGTCCAAGGAGCGGGACAAATTGATCGCACAGGGGTTTTTCCCTGAACCGAAACTGCTGGCAGAGCGTCTCGATGTCAAGGAAGAGGAAGTGGTGGAGATGACCCAACGGTTGGGCGGCTGGGAACTCTCCCTCAGTGCGCCGGTGGGAGAAGACTCAAGAGAATCCTACGACTCGATGCTTCCCGATCCTGGAACGCCTGTGGATGACGAAATTTCCAAGAGCGAAAGTCAAACCCTCTTATCCGAGAGTCTTAAGGAATTTAGAAAAACCCTCTCCGGAAAAGAGGCGGATATCTTTGACAATCGAATCATGGCCGAAAAGCCGATGACGCTACAGGAACTCGGCGACAAATACAACATCTCCAGGGAACGGATTCGGCAGATCCAGGAAAAGATCACCCAGAATATTGAGAAATGGCTCAAGGAGAATATCTCAAACTTTGAAGAAGAGTATTCGGATTATTTGAAATAGATTATGTACAAATATATAAAAAGTGCCTTAACGTTCGTCCTTTCTTTCGCCCTCTGTTTTTTGTGGGCATGCGTCCATCAGGGCGTGCCACCCTCTGAAATGGGCGAGGTGCCGACCCCGACTCATCAAACCAGTCCGGCCAAAGATGCCCGGCAGAGGGCCTATGAACAATTTACCAAGGCCTCCATTGCCATTTCTCATGGGGACTACAAAGCCGCACGGCATTACCTGGATATGGCCCTACAGGAAGATCCCGAATCCGCTTATTTGAACAAGAAAATGGCCCTCCTCCTCAAGAGCACAAAGCATTCATCCGATGCCTTAAAATATGCGCTAAGGGCCGCCCAAATAAAGCCGGACGATGTGGACACCCTGAGCATTTTGGGGGACTTATACACGCTGATGGGAGAGGACGCCAAGGCCATTGAACAATACCGAAGGGTCATTTCAATTGAACCAAAAAATCAACGCGTCAAACTTCTCCTCATTACCATCTTGGTCCGAACCGGCTCTTTTGAACAGGCCCTAAAGCTCTTAGATACGCTTCTGGAACAGAATCCCGATATGGTGGTCGCTCACTATTACCGGGGGAGAATCAATCTGGAAATGGGAAATAATGATGTGGCAGAAGCGGCCTTCCAAAAGGCCCTTGAACTCAATCCCACCCTGGAACCTGCCCTTTTTGACCTGGGAACCCTCTATCAGATGACCGACAGGCCTTCTGAGGCCTCAAAAATTTATGAGCGACTGTTGACGCTTTATCCCAACAATGTGGCCGCCAGAGAACGGTTGATCGACATTTATTTTAAGCTGGGTCTAAAGGAAAAGGCGGCGTCACAAGTCCAGGAAATCAAGAACCAGTCTCAGCCCGGCACACGTGAGCGTCAGGCACTCGGTCTCCTATATCTGAGGCAGGGGAAACTGGATGAATCCATAAAAGAACTCGACTTAATCGTAACGGCATGGCCCAAAGATTATAAATCGAGGTTTTATCTGGCCGCCGCCTACGAGGAAAAAGGAGATATCGAAAAGGCCCTGGAGAACTTCAGTCAAATCCCCCCTGAGTCTAAATATTTTGTCAACACTCAGATCCATATGGCCCATCTTTTTCACACGCAAGGAAGTGATGAAAAAGCCATTGACGTACTTAAAAAGGCCATCATATCCGGAAAAAAGACCCCGGAAGTTTACCTCATGCTTGCCGCCATCTACGAGTCAAAGGAGGCTTATGATCAAGCCATCGACGTCACACAGAAGGGGCTCTCCCAGTTCGACAAGAATGTGGAACTCCTCTTTAGACTCGGGCTTTTGTTGGACAAAGCAGGTAAAAAGGATGCGTGCATTGAAAAGATGAAGGAAATTCTTGAGATAGAACCGAATAATGCAGATGCCCTCAATTACATTGGGTATACCTATGCGGAGCAGGGAATCAGGCTTGAAGAGGCGAAGGCACTCATCGAGAAGGCCATGATCCTGAAGCCTGAAAACGGCTATATCATCGACAGCCTGGGATGGGTCTATTTCCAAAAAGGGCAATATGATCAGGCGATCCTCTATCTTGAAAAGGCGGCCAACCTCTCCGGGGATGACCCCACCATTACGGAGCACCTGGGGGATGCGTACGCGAAGAAGGGGGAGTATGAAAAGGCGCTTGGGTATTATGAGAAAGCCCTTTCATTAAATCATCCCAAGGAAGAAGCGCTGAAAAAGAAGATCATCGAGTTGCGAAATCGCCTAAAGACAGACCATTGATCCCCGCTAAATTAACCCTCACCATCAGATGCTTGGGTGTAATTTCCGCCCTCATCCTCCTCTCCAAATGCGCGCCATCGGTCATTTCTCCGCCGCGGCCACCGTTGAGCCATCTGCAAACCAGGGAGGTCGTAGCTTCCCTTAACAGACAGGATGAGGCCGCCCAAACCCTCTTTTCCGCCGGGAGTATTTCCATTAAGGGGCAACATGGGGCTCTGGATGCCAGTATATTGATTGCGGCGGCGAAGAACCCCCTAAGGATCAAGATCGAAATTACACATCCATGGGGGCGACCTCTGGCCCACATCCTGGTCCAAGAGTCCGGAATTCGTGTGCTGTCTTTCAGTGAAAAACGGCTCTATTCCGGGCGGCTGGGCGGCCCCATATTTCCCGGCCTTCTCACCATACCGGTGAATAAAATGTTGTTATGGAGCCTACGACCGGGTGATATCCGAGCCGGGCCCCCGGCTCACCTTCCTGAAAAAAACCGGTAAGGAAACGGTGGTCCTTCACATGGGACCGGCGGGGTTGAGACCTCAATCCGTGATATTCCCGCCACAAGACACGCGGGTGCGATATGCGGACTTTCAGAACGACGGAAATATGATCTATGCTCGAAAAACCACGGTAACTGACCCAGAAGAAAACCAATTGACCGTGGAACTCAAAAACATGGTCTTCAACGACCCAATGCCGCCGGAGATTTTCGCACTGAAAGTACCAGCAGATTTTGACACGATACCGCTTTCCGATCAGAGGCAAATTCCGTGAGCGTCGATATCTCTCTGATCATCGTCAACTGGAACACAAAGGACCTTCTGCTTCACTGTCTCTCTTCCATCCAACAGACCATCCAAGGACTCTCCTATGACATCTGGGTGGTGGACAATGCCTCTTCCGACGGGAGTTCGGAGGCCGTCAGGGCGCGATTCCCCACCGTCCATCTACTCGAAAACCGAGTCAACATGGGGTTCGCGGCGGCCAACAACCTGGCACTGAAAAAGATGGCCGGACGCTATGCCGTCCTCCTCAACACGGATACCACCCTCACCCCAGGTGCGATCCAAACCCTCTACGATTTCATGGAGACCCATCCCGTTGCGGCAATGGCGTGCGGACAACTGCTGAATCCGGACGGATCGAAGCAGAATTCCATCGCCAACTTTCCTTCCCTTGCTTCTTTGATGTGCAATGAGACACTCCTCCGCATACTGTTTCCTACCAGCTTTCCGAGCAAGCGGAAGGAATACCCATCTCCCATTGAGGTGAGTTCGTGCATCGGCGCCTGCATGATGGTCCGTAAGTCGGCCATGGAAGGGGTGGGTCTTTTGGACGAGCGGTATTTTTTCTTCCTCGAAGAGACCGATTGGGCTTACCAGATGAAACGTGCGGGATGGAAAATATATTTAGTCCCGTCAGCCAAGATTTTCCACGCCCAAGGGAAAAGCGTAAAAAACCGTACGGATGGAAGAATCCTCTTTTATCGATCCAGATACGCCTTTTTTAAAAAATGGCACCCTCGAACCTATCCGTTGATCTGCCTGGTTGTTTTTGTTCGTTTGTGCATCAATATGTTCCTCTCCGCCATCGCCCTATTGTCGACCCTGGGATTGAAAAAGGCCCTCTATCATAAATTGATCACCTATTGCCGGCTTTTTGTGTGGCATCTCAAGGGATGCCCCTGAGCCCGGAACACAGCCCATGCTTGTCAAAGGGAACCCAACACTTGCTGAAAAAGAAGGGGGTATCTTGCTCATTCAACTGGGCGATATCGGTGACGTGGTTCTGACCATGCCCACCCTGAGGGCCCTTCGGCAACACTTCCCCGATAGGGAACTCATGGTGTGCGTCCGAGAACAGGCCGAGGAACTGGTGGCGGACAGCCCGTGGACGGATGAGACGC
>JARRPY010000045.1:0-13085 GCA_037382425.1 Deltaproteobacteria bacterium | reverse complement strand
TTTTTTCGGTGATGTCGAGATGAAAGAAGACCGCTCCGCCGGGCCCGGCATTGAGATGTCTTGCCCCCAAAAGAAACCATCTTTTCTTATCGGGGCTGTGACAGGGGTCCTCGCAAGAATAGTGGGGTATGCGCGCCGAAATGACGTCTTCAATGGACTGAACCATATCTGCCAAAGAGGGATCATCTCTCATTGCCATGTGGCAGACGCTTAAATAATTGATGCCGACGCCGGTGGACAGGAGGCGGGGATCGCCGTTTTCCCGGGCAAACCGCACCCATGACTCATTGACATGGGTAATGGTCCCCTCTTCATCCACCACGGCAATGTTTGAGACCAAGGCGTCCAACACCGCGCTGAAAAATGCCTTTTCCATATCTCCATTCAGTGATGGCTCAATTTTGCTTTCAGGTGCTCCCGCGTTCAGGGTTTGATTGGTGATTGCGGAATTTTTTTCAGGGTACTATGGCATCCTTTGTTTGTCAAAATGAGGTATACATTTTTCCTTATGCAGCTTTTTGGCGTATAGGGCACCAAAACAATAGAAAAAATAAGATAGTTCGCAAATACAAGGTGATCGAGTTGACAAAAGGGGTTGATTAGAGATACCATACCGCCTTTCCTTTGCATCTTACGTTGAATGTGTTGGGTAGAGAGGAGAGGTAACCGTATTCATGACGCGCTCGCTTTTGACATCCGATGATCTAACCCGGGAGGACCTACTGGCCATCTTCGACCGGGCCCGAGACCTGAAAAAGGCCATTATGGAAGGCAGGTGTCCCGATGTGTTAAAGGGTCGGGTCATCGGCATCTTATTTGAGAAGCCCTCCACCCGGACACGCACCAGCTTCGAATCCGCCATCCTCCGGCTCAACGGGAAGGCCATCTACCTGGCCCCCGGGAACCTGCAGATCAAGCGGGGGGAGCCCCTGAAGGATACGGCCCGGATGCTGGGGGCCTATCTGGACGCGCTGGTGGCACGGGTATACAGCCACGAGACCGTGGCCTCTTTTGCAAGCGACAGCGGCATCCCCGTCATCAACGGCCTGAGCGATCTGGAGCACCCCACCCAGGCCGTATGCGATCTGTTTACCGTCCTGGAGGTGAAGGGAAAACTGGACGGCTTGACCCTGGCCTATATCGGGGACGGGAACAATGTGTGTCATTCGCTTTTGCTGGCCTGTGCCATGGCCGGAATGAACATGACCGTTGCGTGTCCCCAAGGATATTGCCCGGATGCCGATGTGCTCCACCGCGCCGAGGCCGTGGCACAGGAGACCCACGCCACATTGAAGGTGGTGGAGGCCCCCGAAGAGGCGGCGGCCGGTGCGGACGTGTTGTACACGGATGTCTGGGTCAGCATGGGAGAGGAGAACGATAAGGAGGTTAAGCTTCAGGCCTTCAAGGGCTACCAGATCAATGAGGATCTGTTGAAGGTGGCGGCCCAGGACGCATCCGTGATGCATTGCCTCCCGGCCTACCGGGGCTTGGAGATCACCGACGACGTGATCGAGGGTCCCCGATCCATCGTCTGGAAGCAGGCGGAAAACAAGATGTACGGGGCCGCCGGGATATTGGCGTATCTTCTTTCTTGAAAGCACCTTCTCATGAGGAAGGGTCCATCACCCCAGCACTTCCATCTCTTTCTCAGCAACCGGGTGGAACATCTCGGCCGCATCCTTTCCGATGTCCTCAGAACGCCGCCTGAAAACCCCCTGGACCGGGAGATCATCCTGGTGCAGAGCCAGGGAATGGAACAATGGATCTCCATGGTCCTCGCCCGGCATCACGGCATTTGTGCCAACACCTGGTTTCCGTTTCCCAACGCCTTCTTCAACTGGCTCTTCAAGAAACTGACCCCCCAACTGCCGGATATCTCCCCCTTTGATCCCGAAAAGATGACCTGGGACATCTTAAGGTGTCTCAAGGCATTTTTGCCGACCCCGGCCTTTTCACCACTGCGCCTATATCTCGGTGGAGATATGGACCGCGAGGACTGGGGAATCAAGGGGTATCAGCTGGCCGGCAGGATCGCGGAAACCTTCGATCAATATCTCCTGTTTCGCCCGGATATGATCCGCGCCTGGGAGAAGGGTGAGGAGACCCACTGGCAGGCGATCCTGTGGCGGAGACTCGTCGAGGGAAAGGACGCCCTTCACCGGGCGGCCCTTGCCCGTTCGTTTTTGAGGGCCGTGGACGATCCTTCAGTGTCGTGGGAAGACCTTCCCCATCGGGTATCCGTGTTCGGCATCTCCGCCCTGCCGCCATATCATATGACGATTTTAAACGGTTTGTCGCGGTTGATGGAGGTCAATCTCTTTGTCATGAATCCCTGCCGGGTCTACTGGGGCGACATCCTGCCCGGCCGAGAGGTCATCAGGCGCTCCCGGGACCCGTCGGCCCGGGGCGTGGCCACCGAGGATCTGCATCTGGAAAAGGGAAACAGCCTTCTGGCCTCCATGGGGACCCTGGGAAGGGATTTCTTTGACCTGATGGAGACCCTCGATGCCCAGGCCCACGAGGCCTTTCAAGACCCTGTGGGCGAAACCGCACCTGAACCGCTCCTTTCAACGATCCAGTCCCAGATTCTGAACCTGGAAGATGCGGAGCGCTTAGCGCGCAAAATATCCATCGACCCGGGGGATGCCTCCATCCAGGTGCATTCGTGTCACAGCCCCATGCGGGAAGTGGAGGTCTTATACGACCGTGTTCTGGATATGCTCGAGTCAGACGCTGATTTAGGGCCCAGGGACATCCTGGTCATGGCGCCGGATATCAACGTGTATGCGCCGCTCATCGATGCAGTGTTTGACCCGCCCGGAGACACGACCCCCAAAATCCCATACCGCATCGCCGATCGGGGCATCCGGAACCGGTGTGACATCATCGAGACCTTTTTTGAGATCCTCGAGTTACCGGCAAACCGTTTTTCAGCCCCCCGGGTGCTGCATATCCTGGAATCCGAAGCCGTTCGCATGCGGTTTCATTTGGCGGAAAGCGATCTGGACCTGATCCGCAAGTGGGTGGAGGAGACCGCCATCCGGTGGGGAATGGATGAGACCGACCGAGCCGAGCGGGGATTTCCCGGCCTGGAAGAAAATACCTGGGCCGCCGGTATTAAGCGGCTCCTTCTGGGCTACGCCCTGTCGAATCAAGGGATTCGTTGGGGATCGGGCGAGACGGGGGGGATGTTCGGCCACATTCTGCCTTACGATCTGATGGAGGGCGGAGAGACCGCCGTCATGGGCGGGTTTGTTCAATTTGTGGATGTGCTTTTCTCACTGACCCGGCATTTGGACGCACCCAGGCCCCCCCGCAAATGGTCGGACACGCTGAACAGACTTTTAGATCGGCTCTTCATGCCCACCGAGGCCGCCCAGGCGGACGTGCAGGTGCTACGAAAGGCCTTCCATGACCTGGGAGAGATGCCGGACCGGGACGGGGCACCCTTTGAGGATCTCATCGGAGCGGATGTGGTGCGGGCCTATCTGCGCGAGCAGCTCGACCGGGCCCATTCAGGGGCCGGCTTCATGACGGGCGGGATGACCTTTTGCTCGCTTTTGCCCATGAGAAGCATCCCCTTTCGGATCGTCTGCCTCCTCGGCATGAACCGCCGTGACTACCCGAGGGAATCGATCCGACCTGGGTTCGACCTGATCGCCCGGTCTCCCAGGCCCGGGGACCGGTCCCGTCGGAACGACGACCGGTACCTGTTCCTGGAGGCGTTGCTCTCGGCCCGGTCCACCCTTTACCTCAGTTATGTGGGCCAGAGCATTCAGGACAACAGCCCCTCTCCGCCTTCGGTCCTGGTAAGCGAGCTGATGGATTATATCGAGGAGGGATTTCAGATCCCCCACAAAAAGATCTTAGCGCACCTGGTCACCGAACATCGCCTCCAACCCTTTCATGAGGATTACTTCAAAAACGCCCGAAACCTTTTCAGCTATTCCAGGGACCTCCTCGATGTGGCCCGGGGCCTCACATCCCCGCACCGTGCGGATGGGCCCTTTATCACCGGCGAGTTGACACCGCCCGAATCGGAATTTATGGCCGTGACAGGGGATGATCTGTGCGCGTTTTTTGCCCATCCCTCACGATACCTCCTCAAGAAGCGCCTGGGGATCCACCTGGACCCGGAGACCGTCCCTTTGAGTGCCAGCGAGCCCTTCGATCTCACCGGGCTGGATCGCTACCACATGGCGCAGGACCTCATGTCCAGCCGCCTCGAGGGAGAGGATCTCCGGCTGCTTTTTGAACGCACCCGGGCCGGCGGAAGACTCCCGCACGGGCAGGTGGGACGATATCTGTTTCAGGATTTGTGCCAAGGCCTGGAACTCTTTTCAGATAAAACCGCATGTTTTATGGACGCCTCCATGATGCCCCCGCTTGAGATCGACCGCAACATCGGAGACTTCAGACTCACCGGACGAATGCACGGCATCTATCCCGATCACCTCATTTCGTATCGTTACGCCGCCATTAAGGGAAAGGACCGGATGCGGATATGGATTCATCACCTTCTTTTAAATGTTGCGGTCGATCCGGAATATCCGTCCAAGAGCATCCTGGTGGGACTCGGTAAGAAAAACAGGGAGCCGGTCTGGTCGGCCTGTGAATACAGACCCATGGAACCTGAGACAGCCCTGACGATCCTGGAGGGCCTCTTGGATTTCTACCGGGAGGGGTTGATACATCCGCTTCATTTCTTCCCGGAATCCGGTTATGAATACGCACAAAGGAAAATCGAAAAGGGCCAGGCCCCGGAGAAGGCCCTCGATGCGGCCCGGCTGAAGTGGTCAGGGACCCCATATACCCGGGGAGAGCGCGAGGACCCCTATTACCAACTCTGTTTCAAGGAGACGGATCCCCTGGATGGCGCCTTCGAGGCTTTGACCGAGAAAGTGATCGGTCCCCTCCTTCGACATCAACGCATAATCTGACGACACAAGATCCGGATATGATGGATACGGCCCCGCCATTTGATCTGATCACCACGCCGCTCGAGGGCACCAATCTCATTGAGGCCGGTGCGGGTACCGGAAAGACCTATGCCATTACGGCGCTTTTTTTGAGACTCCTGATCGAAAAAGGCCTCTCCGCCGACGGCATCCTGGTGGTCACCTTCACCGAAGCGGCCACCGAAGAGCTCAAGTTGCGGATCCGGGCCAAGATCAGAGAGGCCCTGGCTGTCTTTTCAGGAAAAGCCACAGGGGATCGCTTCCTGAGGCGGCTTCGGGAAACGACACAGGATCCGGGCATGGCGACGCACGCCCTTAAGGAGGCCCTCGTCACCTTTGATCAGGCGGCCATCCACACCATCCACGGGTTTTGCTTTAAACTGTTGCGGGACCACGCCTTTGAAAGCGGGAGTGCCTTTGATACCGATCTGATGACCGACCAGGAGGAACTCAAAAAGGATATTGTGGCGGATTTCTGGCGACGCCACTTATATGGGGCCTCGCCCCTGTTCATCCATTATGCCCTTCAGAGGGGGTTTCATTTAACCGCGTTGATGACACTTATCAATACCGGCCTCGCTCACTTCGATCTCGAGGTCATCCCCCGGTTGGATAATCCCGATACGTCCCAAGAGGAGGCGGCGTACCAAGCGGCCTTCGAGGCGGTCTGTGACCTCTGGCCCACCGCCTGTTCAGAAGTTGAAACCCTGCTCACCACACACGAGGGCCTTAGTAAGGTGAAATATCCGCCCAGGAAGATTCCGGACTGGATTCGGGAAATGGGGTGTCATGTTACCACCGGTGGTACGCACGGTATGTGGTTCGCGAGCTTTGTCAAATTCACCCGAACCGAACTGGACGGCGCAACAAAAAAGGGCCATTCCCCTCCGGCGCACCCCTATTTTGATGCGTGCGAGCAGCTGAGAAAATGCCAAGACGATCTGCTCGAGGCCTATGATGTGCGGCTGACGGCCTTGAAAGGCCGGTTATTTGATTACGTGCAGGAGGAACTTAAAAAAAGAAAAGAGGAGAAAAACACCCGCGCTTTTCAGGATCTGCTCCTGGGGGTGGACCAGGCCCTGAACACGACCCGGGGAGATCGCCTCAAACGGGCGGTCCGGAGGACGTATCGGGCGGCCCTGATCGACGAATTTCAGGATACGGACCCGGTTCAGTACCGCATCTTCAATACCCTCTTTGCCACCAAATCGCATGCCCTTTTTCTGGTGGGGGATGCCAAACAGGCCATATACGGCTTTCGCGGCGCCGACATTTTCGCCTACATGGCGGCGGCCAGATCGGTCCGATCCCGCTACACGCTGAGCGAAAACTGGCGTTCCGAGCCGGGCCTCATCCGGGCCACCAATGCCGTGTTTTTAAGCAAGGAGGTCCCCTTTCTTTTTGACGACATCCGGTTTGTCCCGGCCACCCCGGCACAAAGAGACCGCGCCGTATTCACCCTGGATGGGGAGTCCCCTTCCCCGCTTCAGATCCGGTTCTGCGACGGGTCCCTCTTGGGGGAGGCGGGTGAAGCCCTACCCAAGGACAAGGCCAGGGCCTTGATCGCCGCATCCGTGGCGGGTGAGATCGCCCGACTCGTGGCGGCGGGAAGAGCGGGCACGGCCCTGATCGGTAAGAAACCGGTGCGGGAGCGGGATATCGCGGTTTTGGTGAGGACGAACAAGGATGCCGAGGTCATTCAAAAGGCCCTTGCCGCCGTGAACATCAATAGTGTGTTGAATACCAGCGCGAACCTGTTTGATTCGCGGGAGGCGCTGGAGATGGAGCGTCTGGTGGCGGCCCTGGCCGAGCCCAATAACGAGGCCCGCATCCGGACCGCCCTTTCAACGGACATGCTGGGAGTCTCCGGCGAAGCCATCGATTGCATGCGGCGTGAAGACGACACCTGGGAGTCTTGGCTGGTCAGGTTCAGAGCGTATCACGATGCCTGGAAAGAAAAAGGCTTTATGCGGATGCTCCGGGAACTGATCCACGAGCAAGGCGTGCTCATACGGCTCATTTCCTATATTGACGGCGAACGCCGTGCCACCAACCTCCGGCACCTGGCCGAGGTGCTGCATCAGGTGGATCGTGAAAAGCGGCTTCGGATGCACGGGCTCCTGAAATGGCTCAAAGAAGCCAGGGCACCCGAAACGCCGCGGACGGATACGCATCAACTGCGGTTGGAAAGCGATGAGACACCCGTCAAAATCGTGACCATCCACAAGAGCAAGGGCCTTGAGTATCCCATTTCGTTCTGCCCTTTTTTGTGGGACGGGTCCCGGCTTAGGAATAAAAAGAATCCCTTTCTATTCCACGATGAAGCGAAAGCGGGTCGAGTGACCCTCGAGCTCGGTTCCAAGGACATGGCGGCCCATGTGCATGCGGCGGAAAAGGAACAGTTGGCGGAAAACCTGCGCCTGATGTATGTGGCCCTGACCCGGGCCAAAAACAGATGCACCATGGTGTGGGGCCGATTCAATCAGGGGGAGACCGCTGCACCGGCCTACCTCTTTCATGCCCCAGACACCCTGAACGCCCGAGACCCGGTGGGAGCGTTGGAGGCAAAGGTCAAAGAAAAAAACACGGAGACGTTTAGGGAAGATCTGATGGGCCTGGCCGCACGGGCCGGCGCTCATGCCGGCATAAATGGCGCCATCTCCGTCAGCCCCTTGCCGCCGCCGGGCGCCGGAAAGCCGGAAGCGGATCACGGAGGAGCGGACGATCTGTCCGCCAGGGCATTCGAAGGGCATATCGACCAGGAGTGGCGTGTCTCCAGTTTCTCCGCCCTCTCCTCGGCTCAGGAGGAATCTTCGTGGGTAGCGGATCGGGATATGACGGCCGGTGAACCTGCCACAGCGTTAGATGAAACGGCTGGTGATCCGGAGAAAACAGATCCGTTGAGCATCTTTTCCTTTCCAAAGGGGGCCCGGGCCGGTCTGTGCCTGCACGACATCTTCGAACACCTCGATTTTACCTGCCCCCGGAATGATGACATCGCTTCCTTGGTGGCCCGGAAGCTCGAAGAATACGGATTCGACCCCTCATGGGGCATGGCCGTCTGTGACATGATCCGGAATGTCCTGACGGCGCCGCTCGAGCCCCACCGGCCCGGATTCACCCTCTCGCGTATCCCAAATGGGGATCGGCTCAACGAATTGGCATTTACCTTTCCGTTAACTCGGATCACCCCCGGGGAGTTGGGGCGGATCTTCCAAAGTCTCGGAGAAGGGGCGGTCCCGGAGGCGGGGGTGACATGGACCGACCGGCTTCAATTCAGCCCGGTCAAGGGATTTATGCGGGGGTTTATGGATCTGGTCTTTCAGTTCGAGGGGCGGTTTTATCTGGTGGACTGGAAATCCAATTTCCTTGGCCACGGCTCAACGGCTTATGACCAAGCCGCACTCATGCGGACAATGGATGCGCACGCCTATATGCTCCAGTACCATCTGTATGCCCTGGCCCTGGATCGTTACCTGCATCTCAGGATGGCGTCATATGACTACGCGCAACATTTCGGCGGCATCTATTATATTTTCCTGAGGGGCGTGGACCCCCGGCAGGATCCAAGCTTGGGGATCTACCGGGATCGTCCCGGTGCCTCACTGATGAGGACCTTGAGGACGCATTTGATGGATGAGAGACGTATGGAGGGGTAAAGAGAGCCTTGCGCTTGGGAATTGACGTTGATGATAAATTGAATCGGCTTCAGGAGCAAGGTCTCCTGTCCCCGCTTAATGTCTATTTCGGTCGATTCATGATGGACCTATGTGAGGCCCCTATTTTGGAGGTGGGCCTCGCCGCGGCCTTGGTCAGTCGGCGCACAGAAGAAGGGCACGTCTGTCTCGATCTGGGGCGAGTGGCGGAAATCGTGATTGAAGGGTCCGCCGCTGATGGAGAAGATTTTCATTTTCCCGAACCGGAGAGTTGGGCCGAAATGCTCTTGGCATCGGGCGTGGTGGGCCGCCCCGGTGAATTCAAGCCGATGATCCTGGATGCCCAAGGGAGGCTCTACCTATATCGTTACTGGGCCTACCAGGACCGACTGGTTTGTGCCATCCGCGAGCGGGTCACGAACGACCCCGAAGTGGATCTCCGCTTGCTGGAAGCGGGCTTGAAGCGGTTCTTCCCCGGTCAGGGACCGGACCGGCAGCGCATGGCGGCTTTCATGGCGCTCAAGAAACGGGTGGCGGTCATCTCAGGAGGCCCCGGGACCGGAAAGACCACCACGGTCGCGCGCATACTGGCGCTTTTTTTGGCGCAAGACATGCGCAACTCTCCCCGGATTGCCCTGGCCGCGCCCACGGGCAAGGCGGCTGCCCGAATGGCGGCTGCCGTCCGGGCATCGAAGGCGAGATTGGACTGTGCCGAGTCCGTGAAGGCGCGGGTCCCGGAAACCGCCTCCACCCTGCACCGGCTCATGGGGACCATTCCCGGATCCCCTTATTTCCGTCACCATGCGAAAAACCCCCTTCCCGTGGATTTCCTGGTGGTGGACGAGGCCTCCATGATCGATCTGGCCCTCATGTCCAAGGTGGTCCAGGCCCTGCCGCCCCATGCACGGATCATGCTGCTGGGGGACAAGGATCAACTGGCCTCTGTGGAGGCGGGGGCGGTATTCGGGGATATCTGCGAGACGGCCCGCATGACGGCCGGTGCGTCGGGTATGGATACAGACGAACCCGAGCCTGAGGCGGACGACTGGATTATTCAGCTGACCCGGAACTACCGGTTTGGCGAAAAAAGCGGTATCGGGACCCTGAGCCGTGCGGTGCGGGACGGGGATCTAAACGCCGCAACGGCGGTGATCCGGAGGGGATCATTTGGTGACGTGACCCATATGGATGTAGGGGGAATCGACGGCCTCATCGGGGCATTGAGGCGTCGGGTGAAAGCATACTTCGGCCATTATTTTAAAACCCTCGATGAAGACGCCCTCGGTCGGTTTGACCGATTCAGGATTCTCTGCGCCCTCAGGGAGGGTCCCTATGGCGCCCTGGCGGTCAATGACGCGGTGGAACAGCTCCTGGTCCTGGAAGGCCTCATCGACCCCGGGACGCCGTGGTATCCCGGCCGGCCCGTGATGATTACGCGAAATGATTATCATCTGAGATTGTTCAACGGGGATGTGGGGATGATGCTGCCCGATCCTGCGGGAGATGGGGTCAAGGCCGTGTTTCAGGGGGAGGACGGCGCCCTCAGATGGATTCATCCCCTGAGGCTTCCGCCTCATGAAACCGTCTATGCCATGACCGTCCACAAAAGCCAGGGATCCGAGTTCGACCGGGTGCTGTTCATCCTGCCGGACCGGGATGCGCCCGTACTGAGCCGGGAACTCGTCTATACCGCCATCACCCGGGCCAGGCGGCACCTGGACATGGTGGGGCCTGAGGCGGTCTTCAAGACCGCCCTCTTAAGACGCATCGAAAGGACATCGGGGCTTCGGGATGCCCTGCTCAACCCTTGAGATACGCATGGAGTGCCGTGGCAGCCAATTCCCTTGACACCCCGAGGACTTCCCCCCTATTTTAAACACCGGACGTCAAAACCATCCAATTCACAGTAGACAGATGCGACGAGAAGATGTTCCCCAGGATAAAGGACTCTTCGGCCCCTGGCACGGCATTAATTATGCGGTGGATGAGAAGGGCCGGTATACCTTGGTCCCCAGTGCCGGATGGGAACCCCAAACCATTGCCAATACGCTGAGTTGGGAGCCGGTCACCGAAGCCGTGGAAAAGGCCCGCATGGCGGTCGAGGCCGGGATGAAGAGTCCCCTGGCCCTCTACATGGCCCTCCATTTGATGGATGTATCCTTATTGGCCCGGTATGTGGGCCTGTCGTGCTGGCGGGTAAGGCGCCACCTTCGCCCGGACGTATTTCCAGGGGATGCCCATGACGTCGTTCCGATCCTACCCCACGGGCATCATTAAGAAGAGTGCAAAGCGATTGGGCATAGGGATAAAGCTGGTCCGGTTCAGGGATAAGGCCCAGGCCATGGCCGCCCTGGACGCGTTGCTGGCCCGGGGGCAGCCGGTGGGCCTCCAGGTGGGGATTTACTGGCTCCCCTACATCCCCCCGGCCCTCCGCTTTCATTTCAACGGGCATAACCTGGTGGTCTATGGAAAGACGGATGATTCCTATCTGGTGAGCGATCCCGTGGTGGACCGGCCCGTGACCTGTTCTGCCGAGGATCTGATGCGGGCCCGCTTTGCCGAGGGCCCCCTGGCCCCCAGGGGAAAACTGTATTACCCGGTTCGGGTCCCGTCCGAACCGGATCTGGCCTCTGCCGTGTCCAAGGCCCTCACCGACACGCGGCACCGGATGACCCACATCCCGCTTAGGATGTTCGGGGTCAGGGGCATTTCGTATATGGCGGAGCAGATCGTCACCTGGCCCGGGAGATTCGGGGAGCGCCGGGCACGCCAGATGCTCGCCTGGATCATCCGCATGCAGGAGGAGATCGGCACCGGAGGGGCCGGGTTTCGGTTCATGTTCGCCGCTTTTTTGCAGGAGGCCGCCGAACTGATGAAAAAAGAGGCCTTAAAGGAGATTTCAATGGCCGTGACCGAAGCGGGCGACCGGTGGCGGGCGTTTGCGCTGGCGGCGGCCCGGATATGCAAACGCAAGATCGATGCCGCCCGAGGGTACCCGGAGGCCGGGAATATCCTGATCGATTGTGCTGCCCGGGAGAAAGACGTCTTCCGGTCGCTCAAGAAAGCGGGGTTTTGATGGCGCTGTCTCTGTCACATGAGCGGGTGGTGGCGGTCGACGGACTGGGCAAACGATATCCCGGGGAGAAGGCGGACGCCCTCAACGGCGTGAGCTTTCATGTGGCGCGAGGAGAGATATTCGGTCTTCTGGGCCCCAACGGCGCAGGCAAGACCACGGCCATGTCCATATTATCCGGACTCATGAGACCGGCCAGGGGAACGGTAAGGATCTTGGGGGAGTCGCCCTTTAAACGCAGTCTGCGGGTCAAGCGGGCCATGGGACTGGTCCCTCAGGAGATTGCCCTTTATCCCAGCCTTACGGTGGTGTTGTCGGACCATGCCCGGCGCCGGGTGTCGACGCTGTCGGGGGGGATGAAACGGCGGGCCAATCTGGGCATTGCCCTCCTCCATCAGCCGCAGGTCATGATACTGGATGAGCCGACCGTGGGGGTGGATGTGGAGACCCGAAAGATTATCCTCGATCGCCTCGAGGCATTCAGTCGGGACGGCATGACCCTCATCTACGCCAGCCACTACATGGAAGAGGTCCAGCGACTCTGCACGCGGGCGGCCATCCTGGACCGCGGCGAGATCCTGGTGCAGGGCCCTCTGGCACACATCATGTCCGGTATCCCGGACTGTCAAAATCTGGAGGAAGCCTTTTTGAGCCTTACGGGAAGGCGGTTGATCGGCTGATCCGACACACAACATGTATGCACTACTGACCACCATCGTCAAAGAATGCCTGATTCTCATCAAGGACAAGGCCGGGGTGGGGGTGATCCTGCTGATGCCGGTGGCCCTCCTTCTGGTGATGACCCTGGTGCAGCAGAGCGCCTGGGAAATCAGCTCGCAGGCAAAGATCCGGGTGCTCTACCTCGATGAAGACCGGGGGCCCCTGGGAGAAAGCATTTGGAAGGCATTGGACCACATGAAGATCTTCAAGCTCGAAGCGCAGGTGGCGGCCGCCGTGGCCGCGGGGAAGGTCAAGGTGGGCATTGTCATTCCTCCTTCGACCTCCCGAAGCGCGCACAGCCGGGCCATGTCGCTCGTGAGGGCATGGATGCCCGGCGGCCGTGCGGCAGGAAGCTCCGGGGAAGGAACGCCTCCAAAAGAGGTGGTGGTCTATGCCGATCCCCTGCTTCAGCCGGCCTTTCGCTCGGCCCTGATGTCCTCCCTTCGGCTTTTTTTGGCGGGACTGGAGCGGGATATTCTTTTAGAGGCCCTCTCAGGCCGCCTTGGATCGGAGATCGGGAAAGATCCATCGAGACACGGCACCGGAATGCAGGGCCCCAAGGAGATGGGGAAAAATCGCCTGGTGGCCTTAAAGGAAGCCACCCCCCTCATGGGGAATCGCCGGCTGATCCCCAATGCGGTCCAACACACTGTGCCCGCGTGGACCCTGTTCGGCATG
>JARRPY010000044.1:11174-16224 GCA_037382425.1 Deltaproteobacteria bacterium | reverse complement strand
CTCCCTTTAAATCGACGCGTCTATCTCAGATGCCGGGGGCCGTCCAATGTGGGCGTCATCCACAGGTTGTAGTTGTTCCCCTGAAGGCGTTTAAGATGGTTTATCTCGTAGTCGTTCCTCCGGGTGTCGTAGGTGTCGTAGAATCCATTTTCGAATTCGTACACCCGACCCGTATCCGGGTCATAGAGCCTTTCTTTCCCCAGCATGGCATCACTCCGTTTTTCCACAATCACTTCGCGGGTTTTGTTGCGATGTTCCCATTCAAAGACGCCACTATGTGTGAGAGTTCGGTCATGGTTTCGGCATGAAGACGGGCGTCCAGCGCCGGGTTGCGATAGGCCACAAAGTGCACCCCGGAGGCCTGAGCCGTCTTGAGATCCACCAAAGAATCCCCCACATAGACGGCTTGATCGGACGGGATGTTGAAAAAGCGGAGGATTTTATGGATGGACTCCGGGTGCGGCTTGGGCTTGGTGACGTCCAATGAGGAAACCACAATGTCAAAATAGTCCTTGAGCTCAAACACGTCCAGCACTGTGGCCAGGGTGTTGCTTCGATTGGTGGCCACGGCCAGGCCCATCCTGGGTTTCAGCGATCCGAGCAGGGATCTGAGCCCCGGTTCCATGACCATGTCTTTGATAAACGGGCTGTAGTCCAGATGCAGCCGGTACTCCTGTGCCGCGTCCGTGTGCGGGGTCCCCTCGAAAATATGCCTGACGGAGTCGTCGGCGGTGTGCATATGGACAAAGGCCTCCTGGGCTTCGGTCATGAGCGGAAGGCCGAAGTGGTCCAGCAGGTGATTGTAAAAGTTGGTGTTGGCCTGGCGGGAATCGAACATGACCCCGTCGCAGTCAAAGATGACGCTGGCTATGCCGTTTTGTATCGAATCCACCGGATCACTCTGTTTTCCCATCCGTTTTCGTCTCTCCTTCCACCAATTGCCCCAGGGTATAGGCCATGTCCCCCACCAGTTGCCTGCATATGTCCCGGCGGTCATTATCCCCGCCGTAAAACGCTTTTACGGACGTCCGGTCTCTCCAGTTGACGCGGGCGATGTCACTGCAGTTAATCCCGCCGTGGGGCTCGGCCAATCCCTCGAATATTTTGCTCAGTTTGTAACTGAGCTTCCACATGCGGGGGTCTTCTTTTTCATTCAGGTTTCCCCGGCTGTATATGCTGGAGATGAGGGCGACGCCGCCGATGAGAATGCCGCAGATCCGACCGGTGCTGGCGATGCCCCCACCGAACGCGCCCATGGCCTTTACGGCTCCCTCATTGACCTCCCCGATTTTTTCCTGGCCCACGGCCAGCATCACCTGGCTTCAGTGCATCCGCTTATTGAACAGTTCAATGGCTTTTTCTTTCATTTCTTCCGGTGTCACAATCATTTCCTCCTTTAGTAAAGATCAAGTTGACGCAGGGCTTCCTCAAGTCCGGTGAAACGGAATGAAAACCCGGCTTCGAGGAGTTTTCTGGGTAATACCTTCTGGCCGTTCAGGTACATGGTACTGGACTCCCCCATGAGGGACCGAATGACAAACGCGGGGACGGCCGGCAGGGCCGTGGGCCGGCTCAATACCTCCCCCAGGATCCGGGTCATCTCCTTGTTGGTGACCGGATGGGGCGCGGTGCAGTTAACGGGCCCCGATAAGCCCGGGTGCTCCAGGAGGAAGACGAATATCCGCGCCAGGTCTTCTCCGTGAATCCACGAGATCCACTGTTTGCCGCTGCCCAAGGGGCTGCCCAGGCCCTTCTTAAAAAGGGGCACCATCTTTTGCAACGCGCCGCCCCCCTCACCCATGATGATGCCGAAGCGGCATAAGACCACGCGTGCCCCCTTTTTCCCCGCTTCCCGGGCTTCGGCCTCCCATTGGGTGCAGACCGATGCCAAAAAATCATCCCCGGGAGGGCTCTCCTCGTCAAGGGACTCGTCTCCCCGAAAGCCGTAATACCCTACGGCGGACGTGCTCAAGAGCGATACGCCCGGAGAGGGGGTCGGGAGCGCCTCCACCACGTTCCGGGTGGTGCGGATACGGCTGGCCCGAATTCGCTCTTTGGCCTCCTTGGTCCATCGCTTGAATACCGGTTCGCCCGCGAGGTTCACGATCGCATGGTGCCCGGCGACGCTTTTTTGCCAGTCGCCGGATTGGGTGGGGTCCCCCTCGAGCAGCGAAACGCCTTTTTCGGCTGTGGCATCCGGCCGAACCCTGCGCGTCAGCACCGTCACCTCGTGACCCTTTTCGCAAAAGGCCCTTGTCAGCATGGACCCCACGAACCCCTTGCCGCCTGTCATGAAGATGCGCATGGCTTACCTCCCGTTGGTCTACCCGAACAACAGCTCATATACCTCCTGCACCGATGCCACGCCCAGCAGTTGAACCCCATGGGCCGGCGCCGCACTTTCCTCATTGTTTCGGGCCAGGATACACCGGGAAAAACCGAGCTTTCCGGATTCCCGAATGCGCATATCCGGCTGGCTCACCCCACGGATCTCGCCGGCCAGGCCGACCTCGCCGAAGGCCACCAGTCCCCGGTCCAGCGGTTTATTGAGAAAACTGGACATCATGGCCAGGACAATGCCCAGATCGGCGGCCGGTTCGTCCACTTTCAACCCGCCGGCCACATTGACGAAGATGTCCTGGTCTCCCAGTTCCATCCCCATCCGCTTGCCCAGTACGGCCACCAACAGAGAGATGCGGTTGGCGTCCACGCCGATGGCGGTCCGGCGCGGCATGCCCAATGGGCTCGGCCCCACCAGGGCCTGGATTTCCACCAAGAGCGGCCGGGTGCCTTCCATGCACGCGATGACCGCGGAACCCGGGACGTCCTGAGGACGCTCTTCCAGGAATATGCGCGAGGGGTTGCCCACCGGTTCGAGCCCGGCGTCTTTCATTTCAAAGACGCCGATTTCATTGGTGGAGCCGAACCGGTTCTTCACCGATCGCAATATGCGGTACAGATGTCCCTGGTCCCCTTCAAAGTAGAGCACCGTGTCCACCAGGTGTTCCAGCACCTTGGGTCCGGCAATGGCGCCCTCCTTGGTCACGTGCCCCACCAGAAATACGGGCACCCCGCTCTCTTTGGCATAGGCCATGAGCCGGGAGGCCACCTCCCTGACCTGGCCGACACTGCCGGGGGCCGACGAAACGGCGTCGGTGTAAAAGGTCTGAATGGAGTCCACGGCCAGCATGGCGGGATTCAGGGTGTCCAGGCGTTCTAAAAAATCCTCGATGCGGGTCCCGGTCATGACGAAAAGCCCTTGGGAATCGATGCCGAGCCGCTGGGCCCGCAGTTTGATCTGCTGGGGGGATTCCTCCCCCAGGGTCCGATCGAATTCGGTCATTCCCGTGGCCAGGCGCATCTCGGGGGCCATGGAGATGGCATGGATCGGTTCGGCCCGGCTCACGAAACCGGGCCTGAGAGAAGGGGGTGCCGGCGCCCGGATTTCTTCAACCATCCGGTTCCACTCTCCGCAGCCCGGACAGCGCCCCATCCACTTGAGGGCCTCGTGCCCGCAGTCCTGACAGACGTAGACGGTTTTTTGTTTCTTGGCCATTCCTTAAGGCGGGTTGCTCCCGCAACCCAATAGGGGTCAGGGGTCACGTTTCGGGTTTCAGTATTCGGCTGTTCTTATCCCCTTTACCGAAACCTGAACTCTGAAACCTTTCATTTTATTGATCCCAGGACAGGGTCTTCAATCGATTCTTATCCCCTGTGGTTCGGGTGACCGCGCCCTCGTTGAAATAGACGGTGTATACGGTTTCCTTGCGGGGCTGGTAGTCCCCCACAAATACCTGATACTGCCACTCCTGTCCATCGGCCGTGCGAGAGATGACATCCGGCAGACCCAGGGCGGCATGAACCATGTCGGGCGTCATGCCGGGCTCGATCTCCCTGGCGGCCACCTTCCGGACCGTTATGGAGTCCCATTTCGGGTGTTGGACCCGTATCTTGGATTCGCGGTATTCTTTTTTCGCACAGCCGAGTCCCAGGATGGCCAGCAGCGTGATAATGACAATGAGTGACTTGTACATATCTCACATTTCCTCTCTATGGGGTTATGGGTCTTACGTGGCTCAGCTCCCGCAAGGGGCGGGATCGGGGGCTTCCGGTTCCTGGTTGCTTGTTCGTTGTGGCCTTCCTCACATATTCTTGTGTGATATTTGGAACGACGAGATAATGTCCCGCGCTGTTCAAATGATAATCTGCGGCAGGCGGTTTATCAACCCAATTATATTGCCCGGATTTCCGAGGGCCAAGACCGTTCAAATGGTATTTGAGGGACAGTGTTCGATGAGGACGCATTCCTGGTGAAGGGGCTTTCGGGCCTTACAGACCGCCCGGCCGTGATAAATGAGGAGGTCTGAAAACCGGCGCCACCGCTCTTTGGGGAGGATTTTTGAAAGCGCCGCTTCGATTTTGTCCGGGTCCTGAAGGTCGGTGAGTTCGAGCCTCAGAGAAAGCCGTTTGACGTGGGTGTCCACCACCACGCCGGGGATATCAAACGCGGCGCCCAGGACGCAATTGGCCGTCTTACGACCCACCCCGGGCAGTTTAAGGAGTTCGGGCATGGTGGCGGGGACCTCACCGCCGTAAAGGTCGATGAGGCCCTGGGCGCATCCCCGGATGGATTTGGCCTTGTTTCTGAAAAAGCCGGTGGGCCGGATATCGTTTTCGAGTTCCTCAACGGGCACGGACAGATAATCGGCGGGGGCCTTGTATTTCTTAAACAGGGTCCGGGTCACCGTGTTGACCTGTTTGTCTGTACACTGGGCCGATAATATGGTAGAAATCAAAAGTTGGAAGGGGGTTTTGTACTTGAGCGCCGTTTTTTCCCGGGTATAGAGGGGATCAAGCAGATCGAATATCTTTGCCGCGCGTTTTTTTCTTTCCGTCAGTGTTTGCATTTCGGGCCCCTTTCGAAGGTCTCTTTGAGTATCCCCCTGCGTTTTTTGCGGTATTGGTTATAAAGCGAGGGTTGATCGCTGTCAAGAAATGTGGGGGCCTCATTTTGTCCTTGACTTTAATTAGTTGTCCTTTTAAACTATCG
>JARRPY010000044.1:0-11118 GCA_037382425.1 Deltaproteobacteria bacterium | reverse complement strand
CGGACTGGCGGAAAACAATACCGGGTTGCCCAAGGGGACGAGGTCAAGGTCGAACGGTTGACCGGAAATGTGGGAGACACGGTCACGTTTGATGAGGTGCTTGTGGCATCGGACGGAGAAAACACGCAGATTGGACAGCCCATTGTCGAAAACGCGAAGGTGGTGGGCCGGATCACGCGGCAGGGAAGGGACAAAAAGGTCTTGGTGGTCAAATATAAGCGGCGAAAAGGCTATCGCCGAAAAAATGGCCACCGGCAGATGTTCACGCAGGTGAAAATAGAAGAGATCAATGGGTGATCGTCCAGTAAAAAAGTATGTTTTCCCGCAGAGACGCTGAGACGCAGAGAAGAAATGTTTTGTTAAGAAACGACAACATCAAAAATCTCTGCGCCCCTGCGTCTCTGCGGGAGATTCTGACGTATCGAGAATGCTTTAGTGGTTGAGGGGAGAATGCCCTCTTAAACCGATGAGGAAAAATCATGTCACATAAAAAGGCGGGCGGAAGCTCACGAAACGGCCGGGACAGTGCGGGTCAGCGATTCGGGGTAAAACGGTACGGCGGCCAGCCGGTAAGGGCGGGCAATATTATTGTGCGCCAACGGGGCACCCGGATCCACCCCGGAGAAAATGTCGGGATGGGGCGGGACTATACCCTTTTTTCCACCATCGACGGTGTGGTCTCCTTCGAGCGAATGGGCCGGGATCGGAAGAAGGTCAGCGTTTACGCCACGTAATATCTTATTTTGCCTGTTTTCCCCCATGAAAGTATCAGATGGCCTTTTTGGATGAAGCGGTGGTTACGGTCAGATCGGGCGACGGGGGAAACGGGTGTATCAGCTTCAGAAGAGAAAAGTACGTCCCCAAAGGGGGGCCTGACGGCGGCGATGGCGGCGATGGCGGCCGGGTGATGGTCCGGGCCACCGGGCGATGCTTTACCCTGACGGATTACCGGTCCCGGAAAGTCTTTAAGGCCGGAAACGGTGGGCCCGGAATGGGGAAAAACCGGTCCGGCAAAAAGGGCCGGGATGTGTGTTTGGAGGTGCCCGTGGGCACCATCATACAGGATGACCAAACGGGCGAGCCCCTGGCCGATCTCACCCAAGATGAAGCGGAGATCATCCTCCTTGAAGGGGGCAGAGGGGGCAAGGGAAATCAGCATTTCGCCACCCCCACCAACCGGGCCCCCAGAATCGCCAGGCCGGGTCTGCCGGGACGTGAACGCCGCATACGGCTTGTCCTTAAATTTCTGGCCGATATCGGCCTGATCGGTCTTCCCAATGCCGGGAAGTCGACCCTCCTTTCCCGCCTCACCACTGCGCAGCCCAAAGTGGATCGCTACCCGTTTACCACCCTTGTGCCGAATCTGGGGGTCATGACCGATGATGACGAAAGCGCCCTGGTGCTGGCGGATATCCCGGGCCTCATCGAAGGGGCGAGCCGGGGACGGGGCCTGGGTCATCGGTTTTTAAGGCATATCGAACGGACCACCCTCCTCCTGCACCTCCTGGATATCACGTATGAACCCGAGACCGACGTGCTGGAAGATTACCACACCCTCCTAAAAGAGATGCGTGCCTATGGGGCGGCCCTCGATTGTAAACCCCGGATGGTGGTGCTGAACAAGATGGACCTTTATGGGTCCGGGGGAAGAGATCTGGACGCCCTGGAGAAGGCCTTAACGGATCTGGGGGTTTCCTATCTCATGGTTTCCGCATTGACCGGAGAGGGGGTGGAGACCCTGAAACATACCCTCTTTGAAATGATGCGGCAGTTAAAGAGACCATCATGACCAAGAATCTGAGACAATCGCTTTTAAAACCGGTCAGGCGCGTGGTCGTTAAGGTGGGGAGCGGCGTTTTGACCACCGATGACGGCCTGAATATCGAGGTGATTGATCGGCTCGCATCCGAAATCAGCGTGCTCAAAAAGAAGGGCCTCGAGGTGATCCTGGTCTCTTCGGGGGCCATTGCGTCAGGGCTCAAGAAGGTCGGCCTGCCCAAGCGACCCCAGTCCGTATCCGATCAGCAGGCCATGGCCGCGGTGGGACAGAGCAGTCTCATCAAGGCCTATGAAAAGGCCTTTGAAGTCTACGGCCATACGGTGGCCCAGATCCTCCTGACCCGGGATGATCTGACCCATCGGCGGCGGTATCTCAATGCCCGGAACACCCTGCTTACGCTGCTCAGATGGCACATCGTGCCGATCATCAATGAAAACGATACGGTGGTGGTGGACGAGATCAAATTCGGTGACAACGATAACCTGAGCGCCATGGTGACCAATCTCATCGATGCGCACCTGCTGATCAACCTGACCAATATCGATGGTCTTTACGACAAGGATCCCCGGGATCACGGGGATGCAAAACGCATCGAAGTGGTGGAAAAGGTGGACCGGCAGGTCTCCCGGTTCGCCAACAGCATTCCGGGATTCCTGGGAAAGGGGGGGATGGCCAGCAAATTGAAGGCCGCAAGAAAGGTGGCCATGCGCGGGGTGCCCACCATCATCGCCAGCGGCTTGAAACCGGACATCCTCAGTCGTATATTTAGGGGAGCGTCTGAAGGCACGCTGTTTATGCCCGAGCCCGCGTCCCTGTGCAGCCGAAAGCACTGGATTGCCTTTACCAAGTCTCCCAAAGGTGAGCTCGTCATTGATGCGGGGGCGGAGAAAGCCATTCTCGGTAACGGCAAGAGCCTCCTTCCCTCGGGGATTAAGGCGGTGAACGGCCGGTTCAGCCAGGGAAATTCCGTGCTGCTCGTCAATGAGGCCGGGGCGCCGGTGGCCGTGGGGATGGTCAATTACCATTCCGGAGACATCCGGAAAATCATGGGCGCCAAGAGCCGGGAGATCCCCGACATACTGGGATTTAAGCATGATGATGAGGTGATTCACCGGGACAACCTGGTGTTGAGCGAACACATGGACGAAGGAGACCTGTCATGCCGATAGACGCATTGATCCGACAGATGGCCAAAGACGCCAAAGCGGCCGCCAGGGGATTGAGGCGCGTAGACCGTCCACAAAAGGATAGGGCGCTTCAGGTCCTGGCCGAAAAACTGGTGGACCGCCGGGATGAGATTATAAAGGAGAATCAGAAAGACCTTTCCCTGGCCCGGGATGCCGGACTTTCTGCGGCCATGCTCGATCGATTGACCCTCAACGAGGCGGTCATCCAGGGAATGGCGGACGGGGTCAGGGAAGTGGCGGCCCTGCCGGACCCGGTGGGGGAAGTGGAGGGCATGTGGAAACGCCCCAACAAGTTGTTGGTGGGTCGGGTGCGGATCCCGTTGGGGGTGATTGGGTTCATCTTTGAATCCCGTCCCAATGTGACGGTGGACGCCGCCGTTCTGTGCCTCAAATCGGGTAATGCGGTGATTTTAAAAGGGGGGTCCGAGGCCCTTCAGTCCAATGTGATCCTGGGGAAACTCATCGAAGAATCCCTTGAAGCCGCCCATATCCCGACCAAGGCCGTTCAGGTCGTCCCCAGTACGGACCGGGAAGCGGTGCGCATCCTCATCGGACTGGACGACGATCTGGATATGATTATCCCCAGGGGGGGAGAAGGCCTCATCCGATTTGTGGCCGACCACTCAAAAGTTCCGGTATTGAAACATTATAAAGGGGTGTGCCATATTTATGTGGATCGATCCGCGGACCTGGACATGGCGCAAACCGTCTGCTTTAATGCAAAGGTCCAGCGACCCGGCGTCTGCAACGCCATGGAGACCCTGCTGGTCCACGCGTCCGCGGCATCGGCGTTTCTCCCGTCAATGGCGGATCAATTTAAGGCGGCGGGGGTCGAGTTGAGGGGATGTCCGGACACCCGTGCCCTCATTCCGGACATGACGCCGGCCAAGGACGCCGACTGGCCCGAAGAGTTCCTGGACCTGATTCTCGCGGTGAAGGTGGTGCCGGATATGGCGTCGGCCATGGATCACATCGAGCACTATGGATCCAAACACACGGAGGCCATCATCACCAGTGATTATCAGCGTGCCAGACGTTTCCTAGATGAAGTGGATGCGTCCGTGGTTCTGGTGAATGCCTCCACGCGCTTCAACGACGGGAATCAACTCGGTCTGGGGGCGGAAATCGGGATCAATACGTCGAAGCTGCACGCATTCGGTCCCATGGGATTGAAGGAATTGACCACCACGAAATTTATTGTGTTCGGAGAGGGACAGACGAGGACATAGTGAAAAACGCCGCGCGGTTAGGGATTCTGGGGGGCACCTTCGATCCCATCCATCTGGGTCACCTGCGCTCCGGAGAAGAGATTCGAGAGGAACTGAGCCTGGACAAGGTCTATTTGATTCCATCTGCATCTCCGCCCCACAAGACCACCACACCGGTCTCGGCCTTTGCGCACCGCCTGGCCATGACCCGCGCGGCTGCAAGTGAATCGCCTGTATTGGAGGCCATGGATCTGGAGGGAAAACGATCCGGTCTCTCCTACTCCATTGAGACCCTCAAGGAATTCAGGGTCATGTTCGGTGAGGATGCCGCCCTGTTCTTTATCCTGGGGACCGACGCCTTTCTGGAGATCGATACCTGGAAGGCCTACAAAGACCTGTTTGATTATGCCCATTTCGTCATCATCCCCCGCCCCGGCTTTGAGCGCCGGGGGTTGAGGACGATTTTCTCGGATCTGAAATTGGAGCGGCAATCTCACGAGACCGACGAACGGTACGCGGCCCCGTCGGGGAACATGGTCATGTTCAAGCCCACCACACTCATGGATATATCTTCAACCGGAATTCGGGAGCGGGTCAGGGCCGACCGATCCATCCGTTTTCTCGTGCCCGAATCCGTGAGGCGATATATCCAGGAAAAAGAATTGTATCTGACCCATGGACACGCTGGATAAGGCCAGGCTTTGTCTCAAGACCGTAAGGGAGCGAAAAGCGGTGAACCCGGTGTTACTCTACGTGGAGACCCTGACCTCCTTTACCGATTACTTTCTCATTGCCGGTGGGGGGTCCACCCGGCAAGTACAGGCCATTTGCAGGCACCTCGATAAGACACTGAGCAAGTCCGGTGTCAAGTCCATGGGCATAGAAGGAGAACAGGAAGGGAACTGGGTACTCATGGATTACGGTGATGTGGTGGTGCATATTTTTTATGAGCCGGTGAGGGAATTCTACGATCTGGAAGGGCTGTGGGTGGACGCTCCCCGGGTGGAGGAAGCGGACCTTTGACAACATTCAAACCAAAGATATGGGATCAACCCCCGAGGCGACCATGAAGCAAATGCGGCGTATTCGCAACTTAAAGATCACTTCCGTCTGTGTGCTCCTGGCGTTCTTTTCATGGATGATGGTTCCGTCAGGCGTGCCCGATGCCCGGGCCCTCTCCATCGAGGATGAGCGGCAGATGGGGGAGGAATTTATGCGTCAGGTGGCGGGACAGTTCGAGATGGTAAAGGATGCCTTTGCCAACCAGTACCTGAACGAACTCGGCCATTACTTGATAACCCCGCTTGAGTTGAAGAACTTCCCCTTTGATTTCTATATCATCAAAGACAATACCCTGAATGCGTTTGCCGGACCCGCCGGGCATGTATTTGTTTTCTCCGGTCTCATCGAGGTCATGGACAACGTGGACGAACTGGCCGCCGTGATCTGCCACGAAATCGGCCATGTCTCTGCGAGGCATCTGGCCCAGCGGATCGAACAGAGCAAGAAGATCGGTCTGGCCACCCTGGCGGCGGCGCTGGCCGGCGTTTTGCTGGGTGGTGAGGCCGCCGGTGCCCTCATGATGGGCTCTATGGCGGCAGGGATGCAGGCGCAGCTGCATTACAGCCGGGAAGACGAACGTCAGGCCGATCAGCTCAGCTTCAAATATATGGAACCGGCCACTTTTGACCCTTCGGCCATGATCAGCGCCCTTAATAAGATCCAGAAGGGGAGTTATTTGGGCACGGACAAGGTCCCCGCCTATCTCCTGACCCACCCCACCGGTCCCGAGCGCATGAGCAACCTGGATTCGTTGATGACCGGCTATACCCCCCGGCCCTGGAACAAGGAAGCTGCGCACTTCGAGACCCTTTGGCCGGCGTTCAAGACGGTGGTTCGGGCCCGGTGCCTGGATCCGGCCGATGCGGAACGCATCTTCAACAGGGAATTGAAAGAAAATCCGGGGAATCCGCTGCCCCATTTCGGCCTGGGCATCGTGGCCATGCAGGAATCGAGATACGACCGGGCGATTGGGGAGCTGAAAAAGGCAGAGGAAGAACAACCCAATTTTGTCCCCATTCTGCGAACGCTGGGTGAAGCCTACCAGTTAGACGGCCAGGATCAAAAGGCCCTCCATGAGCTCAAGAAGGCCCTGGCCATCGACGGCTCCGACCGGGACACCATGTTCCTGCTGGCCACCGTGTATGAAAGCATGGGTCAGAACCCGGCGGCCTTGAAGATTTTTGAGCGGCTTTCCTACTTGAAACCGGTTCGCCACGATGTGTATTATCATCTCGGGCTTTGTTACGGCAGGGAAAACAGGCTGGCCCTGGCCCACTACAATTTCGGCGTCTATTTCGAAAAGCTGGGCCAGTTTCAGAAGGCCATGTTTCACCTGGAGAAAGCCAAGGAACTTGCCGGGAAATACCCGTCCCTTAAGCCGAAGATTTTAAAGAAGCTCAAGGAACTGGAGGGGAAGGCGCCTCCCCCCGGCCCGAACGATCAAGGGTGATGGGACCCTGCTGCGGCTCGGCGCGTTGGGGAGATCCCGCCAGCGGCGGGATTGCCGGTCCCTCGTTCCGGGTCGCTCAATAGTGGAAGGCGTTTCCAAAATCGTGTGGCGGAAATCGACGGGGGTTGCAAACCCCTAACACCTAAAACCCAACAGCGAATGCCTATACCTAAACGAAACACCAATCGGAAGGGAGGTCTGACATGTCGACAGCATCATCGAATGCATCACAGGCGTTTGAATCGGCCCTGAAGGTGGGGCGGCCGCCCACTATCACCCGCCTTTTTCCCAATTCCAGGGCGTTGATCGTCAGCGGAAAGGTGATCGACCGGGCCTTGCTGGCCAAGGGCAAGGCCATGACCATTGCGGCCAACGGCCGGAACCACTTTGTGATCCGGGGGGCCTTGCTGGCTGCCCAGCGAGCCAATGCCGCCATTATCGTGGAGATCGCCAAGTCCGAAGGGGGGGCGAAGCCCTATTGTGCGGTGAACTACTGGAACCTGGCCCGGCAGGTGGATGCCGTGATGAATGAACTGAATATCCAGATCCCGGTGGCCATCCATGCAGACCACTATGGGATTAAGGGGGATGCGGATGTGGCTGCCGCCAAGACGGAGATCCCGTCCATGTTCGATGCGGGGATTACCTCCATCGCCATCGATGCCTCCCACCTTCCGGACGATGAAAATCTCCTGGCCAGTCTCGAGTTGAGCCCGCTGGTGCCCGCGTGGGCGGGACATGAAACAGAGGTGGGCGAGATCAAGGGAAAGGCCGGTTTGTCCACCAAGGACGAGGCGCTTTTCCTGATCCGGGGCCTCAATGCCCATGACGTCTTTCCGGACTGGATCGCCCTCAATAACGGAACCACGCACGGAATAGAGGCCAGCGATCAGGGGATTCAAGTGCCTCTGACTATGGAGATACACGAGGCCTTGGCCGAGTACAAGGTATCCGGGGCCCAGCACGGGACCTCTGGAAACAGTTCGGAACGATTGAGGGAGATCGCCCTGAAGACCCGGACCACCAAGGCCAATGTGGCCACGGCGCTCCAGATGATCACCTGGGGGGTTCGGGTGAACGCGTACGGCAATGCCATGCTCGATGAGCAGGGAGAATTTGTTAAGGTATCCGATGCGGGGGTTCCGGATGACCTGTGGGCCGAGATGGTGGCCTATGCGAAAGAGGCGGGGCTAAAGGGAGGTAATTACAAGAAGCTCAATCTTCCCTTTGAGAACAAGCTCTTGGGCCTCCCCATGGAGATCCGCGAACGGATGGTCAAGGGCGTGGCGGATTTTGTCTACGATCTTCTGGCGAACGTCTTCAATGCCGGAGATACGGCGCCTCTCGCCATGGCGGCCATTCTGGAGAAAGGATCCCATGACCTGGGTCCCAAGGGGACGCGTCTGGAGGATCCTGAAGACTGGACCAAAGACAAGATTCGCGGACGGGCATCGCAACTGAATGCGGAAAAGGGGCCCAAAGGCGATTTTGATGACTGATTTTTCCAAGGACCCCGCCCGTCTTTGGGTGAAGGATATGAAGGCGGATGACCGGGTCAGCGGTTGCTATCTCGTGACCCAGAAACGGATGGCCACGACCAAAGCGGGAAAGCCGTTTATCAGTTTGACCCTTGAGGACCGGACCGGCCAAGTGGAGGCCAAGATATGGGATCGGGCGGAAGCGTTGTCGGACCGGTTCGGGGAGGGGGATGTCATTGCGGTGGACGGCGTCCTGGGGGCCTTCCGCAATCAGCTCCAGCTCACCGTGTCGGACCTGAAGCCCACCGACCGAGACGTGGACATGAGGCTTTTTGTGGAGACTTCTCCGGAAGACCCGGCTGAGATGATGCGATCCCTGAGGGACCTTCTCAAAGGGATCAAGGACGTCCATCTCAAGAGACTGGTCAATCGCTTTTTGGGAGATCCGGAATTCACGGCCCGGTTTGAGGCGGCGCCGGCCGCCAAGAATTTTCATCACGCCTATATGGGCGGCCTGTTGGAGCATACCCTGATGGTCTGCCGCATGGCCGCCCAAGTGGCCAAGTATTACCCCGGACTCGACCCGGATATTCTCCTCGCAGGGGCGTTTTTGCACGATGTGGGAAAGATACGGGAGTTGGCCTTTGCGCCTCACATCGACTATACGGATGAGGGGCGCCTGGTGGGCCATGTGGTTTTGGGAGCAGAGATGGTGGCGGAGAAGCTGAAAGGGATGCGGGATTTCCCTGAAGACCTGGCAGTTAAACTCAAGCACCTGATCCTCAGCCACCACGGCCAATACGAGTTTGGATCCCCCAAGGTGCCCAAGTTTCTGGAGGCCTTCGCCCTCAATATCATCGACGATCTGGATGCCAAAATAAACGGGTTGACCCGCTTCATGGAGCGGGACCGGAAAGAGGGGGCCTGGACCGACTTCAACCGGCTCTTCGGCCGCTACTTCCTGAAAGGCGAGCTGCAGGCGCTGAACGACGTTCCGCAAGCGGTGCCGGAACCGGATCAGGGCGACCCCCAGGGACGCCTCTTCTCCACAGGATCGTAAGGCGTGGGGCGGTCTATTTTTTTACCATGGGCACAAATCGGACGGGCATAACGTCCGCCTTCTTTATTCGTCCGTCCTTTTTGACGCATCTGACCAGGCGTTGAACCGAGCCGACCGGGCCCACCGGGATGATCATGCGTCCCCCCTCTTTGAGTTGATTTTTCAGGGCCTCGGGAATCGCTTGCGGCGCGCAGGTGACGATGATGGCATCAAAGGGTGCCTTTGGGGGCCACCCCTTGTAGCCGTCTCCGATCCGGATGTGGACGTTTTCATACCCCAACGCCTCCAGCGTCTCTTTCGCGCGTAATCCCAGGGTTTCCACGATCTCTACGGTATAGACGTCCTTTACCGATTCCGCCAGGACTGCGGCCTGGTATCCGGAGCCGGTGCCGATTTCAAGCACCCTGTCGGTGGGGTTTAGATCCAGGGCCTCCGTCATATAGGCCACGATGTAGGGTTGGGAGATGGTCTGCCCCTCGCCGATGGGAATGGGGTGATCCTCGTACGCGAGGCTTCGGTATTTCTCCGGCACGAACAGGTGCCGGGGCACGCGTCTCATGGCGGATAAGACGGCCGGGTCCGTGACCCCGCGAGCCTCGATCTGTGTCTCCACCATGTGGTGCCGGAGGCGGGCAAAATCCCCCTGATCCTGTGCACCGGAGAACACCGGCAGCATCAGGGGAAGGAGTGTGAACCCGAATATCCGCAACATGGCTTTTCCGTGTGCTTTCATATTTGTCATGATACCGTAACGCTCGGACGGCCGCAAGGGATTCAGGCAAACCTGACACTTAAAACCTAACGCCCAATGCCTAACCCCTATCGCCCGTCCTGAGGTCCCGGCGAATCTCCACGACCCGTTGTTTCAGATGGGGAAGGGCCTGTTTGCGGTCCACATCCCAGCACGGAAGGAGGGTGTTGTTGTGGAACAGGGGGTCGGCCTCGATGTCGTACGGGGAGACGTGGACCGCTTTTTCCCAGAGGGGCGTGTGGGGGAGGGGAGAGTATTCGGCGAGAAAAGGGGTTGCACCGCTTTTTTCCACCAGGCGGAGGGTTTCCAGGATGGAGCCGATGGATTGATCCGGGAGCCCGATCAGGATGTAGGCCCCCACGTCTTTGGGTTCAAAGCCGGCCTTCAGGAGATGGGATACGGCCCGTTCGAAATCACCCCTGCCGATTTTCTGATCCAATGCTTCGTGCAGGGTGAGATCGGCGGTCTCCAGTCCGAGGCGAATGGTTTTGAATCCCGCGTCAAACATGAGCCGTGCCGTGTGCGGGGTGATTTCTCTGACATGCAGGGCATTCGGCGTATGGAACCGGATGGGCAGGCGGTGACGCCTGAGGGCCTCCAGGAATAGGGCGGCGTGGTTTTGGGAATTCACAAGGAGTGCGTCGTCGTAGAAGGCAAAATCGCGAACGCCGAACGCCCTGTGCCAGTGAAGGATTTCCGCCAGCACCGCTTCTGGGGATCGGCGGACGAGCGTCGGATTGAGAAACCCGCTGGCACAGTACCGGCACCGGTACGGACACCCGGATCCGGTCTGAAGGCACACATAATCGATCCGGCTCAAACGATCAAAGGCGGGGTATGCGGGACCCTCAATAGGCGGATCGGGCAGCGGGGGCACGATCCCCAGGTCCTTGAAGGTGTCCAGTAGCAAATCAACGTCGGGGCTTGTGATGACATGATCCGCGCCCGAGTGGCTGCGGGCGTGATCCCGGCATAGCCTGGCATAGATGCCGCCGAGGATAACGGGAACATCCGGGTAGACCGCTTTTGCCATCCGAATGGTTTCGACCACGCCGGGATACCAGTACGTCATGAGAGAGGTCACCAGTATGGCGCCGGGTTTTCCCGCCGTCCTCAATTCCCGGGTGAACAGCTCGGGGGAG
>JARRPY010000043.1:0-12172 GCA_037382425.1 Deltaproteobacteria bacterium | reverse complement strand
GCATTTGTTCTGATCGCCAGTTTTGTCATCGCATCAAAGGGGTCGGACAAGTGGGTACTGGTGCTTCGCTATCTTTACCAGCAGCCTTTTGGTTCAACAGATCCGGTTTTCGGAAGGGATATCGGATTTTATGTGTTTTCACTCCCTTTTTATGTGTTTATCCGACAGGGGCTCTTGATTCTCTTTCTGTTTGCAGCCGGCCTGACCGTCATTTGGTACCTGAAAATCGGGGCCCTTCAGGTCACCGGCGACATCATTCAGGAGGAAGGGGCGCCCCCCACACTCCCCAAAATTACCGTGGCGCCGGAGGTCAAGCGCCACCTCATCTTTCTGGCAGGCATTGTGGTTCTGTTGATATCCTGGGGCTATTACCTGAAGATATACGCCCTGTTGTATTCCACCCAGGGTCCCGCATTCGGCGCCAGTTACACTGATTTGCATGTGAAGGTGTGGGCGTACAGACTCCTGATCGTGCTCTCTTTCGTATTTTCCATACTGCTCTTTGTTAATGCCTTTAAACCGCGGACCAAAATCATGCTGATCGGTGGGGCCATATGGGTGGCGTCGTTGCTCATCTTTACGGTCTTTGTCCCCCTCGGGGTGCAGAAGTTTGTGGTCAAACCCAATGAGCTGACCAAGGAATCGGAATATATCGGGTACAATATCGATTGTACGCGGGAGGCCTATAACCTGAAAAAGATCAAAGAGGTGAGTTTCGACGTCAATAATAACCTGACGCTGGAACAGGTGAACCGGGAGAGCGCCACCATTCAAAACATCCGGATATGGGATGAGCGGCCGCTCCTTCAGACCTACCGACAGATCCAATCCATCCGGCTCTATTACGATTTCAACAACGTGGATGTGGATCGCTACGACATCCTCGGGCAATACCGGCAGCTCATGTTGGCAGCCAGAGAACTGGTGGTGGGGCAGCTTCCCAAACAGGCCGCCACATGGGTCAACCAGCACCTGACCTATACCCATGGCTACGGCCTGGCCGCGAGTCCGGTCAATGAGGTCACCGGCGAGGGGTTGCCCCGCCTCTTTATCAAGGACCTTCCGCCCGTCAGCGATGTGGGCCTGACCATCAACAGGCCGGAGATTTATTACGGCGAAAAGACGGACCAGTACGTGCTGGTCAAGACCACCAACGAGGAATTTGACTATCCCAAGGGCAACAAAAACGTCTATACGGTGTATCAGGGAACCGGTGGGGTCGCTATCAACTCATTTATCAGACGGGTCCTTTATGCGGTCGAGTTCATGGATCCCCAGATTCTCTTCACCAATTCCCTAACGCCCGACAGCCGGATCATGTACAACCGACGGATCAACCGGCGGGCCAACGCCATCGCCCCTTTCCTGGAATATGATCGCGATCCCTACCTGGTGTTGTCCGAAGGAAAGCTCTACTGGATCCTGGATGCCTACACCACGTCCGACATGTATCCCTATTCCACGCGCACACCGGCACCCTTCAAGAAAAAGGCCCTCAACTACATTCGAAATTCCGTGAAGGTGGTGGTGGATGCCTATACCGGCCGGATGTCTTTTTACCTGATTGATGAAAAAGACCCTATGGCCCGGGTGTATGGGCGTATTTTCCCCAATCTTTTTAAACCCTTTCATGAGATGCCGGAAGGCCTCAAAAAACACATTCGATATCCCAAAGACCTGTTCAATATTCAGGCCGCCACCTATACCAAGTACCATATGGAGGACCCCCAGGTATTCTATAACCAGGAAGATCTCTGGCAGATACCGGATGAATTGTACGGGGACAGCCAGCAGAAAATTACGCCCTATTATATCATCATAAAGCTCCCGGAGAGCGAAAGGGAGGAGTTCCTGCTCATGCTCCCCTTCACGCCGTCCAAAAAGGACAACATGATCGGCTGGCTGGCGGCAAGGAGCGATTTGCCCAACTACGGCAATCTCATCGTGTATAAGCTCCCCAAGGAAAAACTGATTTACGGGCCCATGCAGATCGAGGCCCGGGTGGATCAACAGACGGATATTTCCCGTGAATTGAGCCTGTGGGGACAAAAGGGATCGGGCGTCATCAGGGGCAATTTGCTGGCCATTCCCCTGTGTGATTCATTCATCTATGTGGAGCCGATTTACCTGCAGGCGACCCAGGCGGAAAGCAATGCCGCTTCGGAAGGGGCCGCCCCGTCCAGGGGGCTGAGCAGGCTTAAATCAACGCAACCTACGCCAGGAAAATCGAGGGCCGCCGCGCTCCCGGAACTCAAACGGGTGATTGTTGCGTTTGCAGGCCGCGTGGCCATGGCGGAAAATCTGGACAATGCGCTGGTTAGTGTGCTCAAAGGAGAGGTATCCACCGGAGAAGCCACCGTGCGATCCGCAACCAAAATCCTCGAATCTTCCCACCTGGGTACCCAGGCCCTCGAACACTACAAGCGGGCCAAGGCCTTGCTCAAACAGGGGGATTGGGCCGGGTACGGTGCCGAGTTGAATAAACTGGAGGCGCTTCTGGAGAAAATGGCACAGGCCGGGAATTAGTGCTCACCCTTTGTAGAATTCCGGATACAGCTTCTTCGCGCACGCCGGGCAGATTCCGTGGGAGAACTCGGTGTCGGCATGGTCACCGATGTATTCTTCTATGGGGACCCATGTGCCGTCTTCTTCTCTGATGCTTTTGCAGTTGGCGCAAATGGGCAAGAACGCGCCCAGCCTATTTGCGATGTACCTCTCGCTGGCCCGTACCCGCCGGCTCAACGTGTGGAGCAATTCCATCGCCATCAGAGGGGATTTTTCAATCTCTTTTCGAAGGTCCCATGAAAGGGTCAACACCTCTGTTGGTTCTCTGGCCACCACGCTCACCGAACGGGTCAGATCGTCGATGAGGGCCATTTCACCGAAATAGGAAAATGGGCCGAACGCTCCCAGGACCTTCTCTGTGTCCCGGCCCATGTTCTTGATGGCCTCGGCCAGACCGGTGACGATGATAAAGAGGCGTCGTCCTTTGGACCCTTCACGGATGATCACGTCGCCGGCTTGAAATCGCCGCCTTTCTGTTTGTCCGGCAATCCGTTTCACGTCCTCCGCCCGCATGTGGCGAAAAAGGGAGACTTCGGCCAAAATGTCCATTTCATCCATGCGGTTTCTTATGGGTCTGGGTGGCTCGGTCGAGGATAACGCCGACAACCGGTGACGCGGGCCATCGGCTGTTTCGCGTTTGGGCGATCTTGAAAATGATGTTTCGGTGCCGGCACCCCTTAATCTTCAGGCGTCCCCCTTGTACGCGATGCCCCGTGAAACCTCCCGGGGTTTCAACGGGGCGACTTGGCGCGGGACGTGTCATACACTCTTCGGGCTTAAGGCAGCTTTTCTATCCAGCGACTGTTTTCAAACCAATTGTCCCTCAGTTGTTTTAATTCGCCGCTCCCCGACAGCGTATTGAGGAAATTTTCAAGCCAGTTCGTGAACAGGGGGTCGTTCTTCTGAATGGCGATGCCGATGGGCTCATAGGTGTAGGGGGGAACCACCGAAAAGAGGTTGTGGTTCGGGTAGCGGATAACGGAGAGGAGACAGATGGGGTAGTCGGCAATCATGGCATCCGCCTTCCCATCGAGCACCATTTTTACGGCTCCGTCATAATCTTCGGTGGGAAGAAGCGTCGCCTTGGGAAAGGTCTCTTCCACGAATTGTTGACTGGTGGAGCCCTTGAGGGCGGCCAGCCGGGTGTTGGGGCTGTTGACTTCTTCGGGTTCTTTGGCCGATGCGGCCCACTTTTCAGTGGTCAAAAAGGTCTTGCCTGAAATGAAATAGGGGCCCACAAAGGCCACCTTCATGTTTCGTTTTCCGGTGATGGTGACGTCAGAGAGCACCACATCCACTTTTCCGGCTTCCAGGGCCGGCAGCAATTCGGCAAAGGGCATGGTTTTGAATTCCACTTTTACGCCCATTTCCTCGGCCATGCGTTGAGCCAGGTCCGGCTCCATGCCGATGATGTCTCCGTCTTTCGTGGTCATGTTGAGCGGGGGCATGCTGGCGGCCGTACCCACCACCAGCAGATTCCGCTGGGAGATGCGATCAAGGGTGCTCGTGGCCGAAGAGGCCACGGCCCCTTTCCCTGTGGTTTGAACGCATCCGCAAACAAAGGCCAATGCCAGAATTATGCTCAAAAGCGATCCTGTTTTTTTCATAGCGCGTTTCTCCTGAATTTAAGATTAAAGGCAAACAAAAAATAAGCATATGGGGGTTAGGGATGGGTGTCAAGCCAAATAGGAAATGCTTTAGTGGTCAATTCCTATTGGTGGATGGGCGCAGATCAGGGCATTGGCTCGGGCGATGCAACCGTGCACCCTATTTGGGGAGGTCGGTCTTCTGAAGGGCGGCGCAGATCTCCGGACCGAAGCGTTCGACCTGCCAGTTTCGAATCCCCTCGATGGAGGTAAGCGCTCCCGGCGTTTCGGGGCTTTTTTCGGCAACGGCGTGTATCTGGGCGTTTGTTAAGACCAGGGCCGGATCCACGCCCAGGGCCTTGCCCTTTCGGTCCCGCCATGTTTTCAATGTCTTGACCCGGGCCGCTACTGTCGCACCCGGCCTCTGTCTCGGTTTTTTCGGGTATACGGGGAGCCTCTCCTCGGCAAGATTCAATCCCTCCCTGATACACCCGATGAGCCGCTGTCCCAACTGTCGGATCAGTTTGGCGCTGAGCCCTTCAATGTCGCTTAATTGGTCCACGCTGATGGGTTTGTTCCGTGCCATTTCCAAGATGGGTTTATTGCCCAGGACCTTAAAATGGGGACAATCTCTTCGTCGGGCTTCCCGGTCCCGAAACGAAAGGAGCTTTTGAAGGACCCCGAGACTTCGGGGACCGAGCCGTGCCGCGCCCTTGAAATTTAAAAACAACGGTTTGTTTTTAGAATCGTCGGGACGGACATGGCTCAACAGTTCGTTCTCCTCTTCTACGCAGAAAAGGAGTTCCCTTTCTTTCAACTCGGCCTTGAGCATGTCGGCCAAGGGGAGGAGGTAGTGGATGTCCTGGACCGCATAATGGATCATGGCGTCCGGCAGCGGTCGTTGGGACCAGTCTTTTTTCTGGTATTTTTTGTCCGTCAGAACGGAGAAGCGCTCCCTCAGGAGACTTGCGAGGCCGGTTTCCTTCAGCCCCAGGAATCTCGCCGCAATCTGGGTATCAAAAAGGGACTGAACCTCGATGCGGAAATCCCGGTAGAGGGACCGGATGTCATAATCCGCCCCGTGCAATACTTTTTCGATACGTGGATTTAAGAACACGGGGGCGAGGGGGGACAACTCCCCGATGGAGATGGGATCGATGACAAAGTTTTTCCGTGTCGTGGCGATCTGGATGAGGCAGACCCGTTCCTGATAATGGAACATGGAATCGCATTCCAGGTCCACTCCGATGGCCGTCTCCTCTTCAAGGAGCCCTTTCACCTCATAGAGACCGTCGACCTCGTCGATCAGAGTATAGGAGGGGGTATAGGACGGGGTATGGGGCGTGCGGTCATGGGGCCGAGGGATGCTGTCCGCCACTATCCCCCCTCTCTGATCCACTTGATGAGCGCAGGGCGCTCAATATCCGTCCATTCCGAAGCGGTGCGGAGGGCGATAAATTGGGCGAATATGTCATCCATGGCCGATACGGCCTTTTCCATCAGGAAGATTTTTTCATAAAAGAGGCCGTCGGGATCCGTATCCTTGTCCTGAAAGACCTTGGGTCCTTTGAACGAATTGAAATTCATCCACAGGGCATCCAGGACAAAAGAAAATTCGTCCTCTCCGATCACCAGCTTTAAGGCGGCCCGGGTGATGTCCTTTCCCATGGACAGGGCCAGCCGCGCCTCTTTCATATACGCGGCTTCTCCTGTGCAGGTGATGGTGTCGATGCCCCGGTCGCTTTCGGATTGCAGGATTATTTTTCCGTCGAACCAGATCTCGGCCTGTCCCTCTTCCCTCAGGTCGAATATGCCCCGCCCCGTTTCCGTCCTGAACCAGAGCCACAGGAGGAATTCCCTTCCCAGGAATTCCGTCTGCTTCACCTTGTCTAGAAGCGCCATTGTACTATTCTCACCCTTTTTTTAAAGAAGTCGTGTCGGTTCGCTATAAAGGGCATGACGGTCTCTTTTTAAAACGCCGCCACCAACATGGGGTTGTGGCCCACGCCACGCCCCCTGGGCACCAAACAACCGGCAACTGGGGATACGCCCGAGCGGTGGACACTATCGCCGTCGGCTCTGATGGGGCTCTGTTTTAATTGATCCTGAGGTGATACTTCTGGGACCCCTATAACAGTGTTCAAAGCGGCGTTTTCAAAAGAGACCGTCATGCCCCCGCTCCAAACACCTGGTTCCCCGCCGTTATTGATCCTCCCTTAGAAACGTCGTTGGGGCCATTGTTTCAAGTGGATCAGATGCTGCACTTTCCGCTTGGAGCATGCCTTGTGCCAGCGTGTAGGGACACACGGGCTCAAGCGGGATATCAAAGGTTTGACGGAAAATCTCGGTGAACTCATCGCAGATCTTGGGCGTGACGCACCCAAAAATGACCCGGCCCGTGACGGTGTTCCAGATCATATCATAACTCTTGGATACCGGGATGGCCCGCTTCAGCAAAAGGAGTCGGACCGAGTCTTTGATTTCCGAACGCCGCCTCTTGTGCAGATATTCGAGATCCTCCGCTTCCATGATGCGTGCCTCGGCCTCGAGGCAGTGTTGCTTGAGCGCAGTCGGCGGAATTTTCCTCTCGTCGATTCTCAGGGACACGGCCACGTAGGGTTCCTTCAAAAACTCGATCCCGGCAAACCGGTTGTCGAACATGTCCATGATATTGACCCAGCCCGCGGACCGCTCATCCACTGATTTTTCATCCAGATTTCGAAACGCGTATCGAGAGACCGCGGCATGAAGATTTTCCAGAAAATCCTCGGGCGGCGACGCGGTCGTCCGGTAACGGGTAAAGCTTCCGGATCGGGAAATGATCCCCATGGTTTTTTCCTTAGATTCTGTTTCGTAAGTATTGTGACCTATCTTTTACCTTAACGAAGGTGTCCACCCCATAACAGAACCTCGGACCCGAGGTCAATGGATTTGTTGAGAGTACATGGTTCAACCGGAACCAACTTCCAGGCTCTTTAGGACCTCGGATTGTACCGTGTCCCATATCTCCCGTTTCAATGTGACGTAGGCATCGGAGAGCTGAAGGGAGGCATCCCTGGGGTGGGGGAGACTATTTGGCATATCCCGTGCGATCCGGCCGGGCCGGGCCGTCATGATGACGATTCTGGAAGAGAGCATCAATGCCTCATCAATGGAATGGGTGATGAAGACGATGGTCTTGTGTTGCGCTTCATAGATGCGGATGAGCTGCTCCTGTAGGATCTGGCGGGTCATGGCGTCGAGCGCGGCAAAGGGTTCGTCGAGGAGCATGACCTCCGGATCGTTGGCCAGGGCCCGGGCGATGGACACCCGCTGTTTCATCCCGCCGGAAAGGGAATCGGGATAGCTCTTTTCAAACCCGGTCAAACCGACCATTTCGATGTAAGTGGCCGCGATCTCCCGCCGCCTTTTCTTGGGGATGCCCTTCATCTTGAGGCCGAACTCGATGTTGTCCGCCACCGTCTTCCATGGGAACAGCGCGTACTGCTGAAATATCATGCCGCATTGGGGCGTGATGCCGTTGACCTCCTTGTTGCTTAAGAGAATACGGCCTTGGGTCGGGGGCATGAATCCGGCGATGAGATTGATGAGCGTGGTTTTTCCACACCCCGAGGCCCCCACGATCACCACGAATTCCTCCTCGTATATGTCGAGCGTGATGTCCTCGAGGGCCTCTATGGTCGTCTTGTCCCGCTGAAACGATTTGGAGACATTCAGGAGGCGGATCTTGGGGGCGCCCCTCAGGGTATCCAAGGCAGTATTCTCCGCTCAAAGGCCCTGAAGATCAGATCGATTCCCATGACCGTCAGACTGATGAGGAGCATCCCCAACAGCACCGTATCGGTCTGAAAATATTCCTTTCCGTTCATGATCATGAACCCCAGGCCGTTTCGGGCCGCCACGAGCTCCGCGGCGATGACACAGGTCCAGGCAATGCCCAGCATCACCTTGAGGCCGGCGATGATTTGCGGCAGGGCCCCCGGCAGAATGACCTCCTTGATGAGGTCCTTACGCCGTGCCCCCAGGTTCTGGGCCGCCCGGATGAGCACGGGGTCCACGTTCTTGGTGGCCTCGATGACGTACAACAGGGAAGGGGCAAAGGAGCCCATGAACACGATGGAATACTTCTGGGTTTCCGTGATGCCCAGCCACAGGAGGGACAGGGGGATCCAACTCATGGAGGGGAGGGGCCTGAGAAGGGAGATGATGGGATCGAAAATGGCCATGAAAAAGGGGGAGGTGCCCAGGAATATGCCCAATGGGATGGCCACCAGGCCTGCGAACATGAACCCGACCATCACGCGCCGTCCGGACGCCAGGATATTCCCGAAAAGGGAGCCCTGCTCGATCATCCGAATGGCCCGGGATAGGACCTGGGAGGGTGCGGGAAGAAAAATGGGTTCGATGAGCCCCATCCGGCAAACCGCCTCCCACAGCAGTATCACCAACACAAACGAGCCCAAACTCACCCAGAGTTGCCATCTTTTTTTACCGCTGTTTGTATCCATGGCGTGGACTCCTTTCTAACTTAAGGGATGAGTGTCGTGTCGATCCATTTTTTGACCGGCGGAGACCGGTCGATCTGCCCGTTTTCGTAAAGGAAATCCGCCAGTCTCTGAAGGCCGGTGACCAGCGCTCCGGGCTCGATCATCAACTTTCTCTGCATGTCCACGGGGTACCAGTTGATATCCTTGAGCACATTGATCTGCGCCTTCAGGTCCAGCTGGGTCAACTCGGTGAGGACCCCGGCACACATTTCCGGCTCGGTTTTGAGTAAGAACACGCTTTCAAAATACCCGTCGATAAAGGCCCGTGTGGTATTTGGATAGTTTTTGGAAAACGCGTTTCTGACCACCAGCAGGTCGGGGCCGGGTCCCAGGCGGAATTGTTTGTACAGGCTGAACTGCGTATCGTCGAGGAGGAGATGGGCCCCTTCCATGGCCAGGAGCCGGTTAAACACCGGGGTCCATGCCGCACAGGCATCCACCTCACCGGATTTGAACGCCGCAGGCATTTCAGAGACCTTCAGGTTGATCAGGAACACGTCCCGCTTGGGGTCGAGACCCTCATCCTTGAGAATATCGAGGACCAGGACGTGGGCGCTGGAGGCGAACGTCACCGCCAGTTTCTTGCCCTTGAGATCCTTGACCGATGAGATGTTCTCTCGTGCGATGATGCCTTCCACGGTGGCATAGGAATCCTGGCTCCCGATCACGGAAAAGCGGTCCACCCCGGCCGCCATGAGCGCGATGGCGGATATGGATCCCGTGGAGGCGAAATCAAGATCTCCGGCCACCAGGGACCCCATCCTGCCGGAGGAGGCATAAAACTGCTGGAAAGTGACGTCCAGGCCTTTTTTATCAAATATCCCTTTCTCGATTCCCACCCACACGGGGTAGTGGCCCAGCCAACTCGATCCGCCGTAGACCACGGTCTGCCGTTCCAATTTGTCGGACGATAAAGCCGGCGATGAGACGAGCGCGGCCCCCACGATCCCAACCAAGATGGTTACCAGGATCGTATTGATGTTGCGAAAGCACATGGGTTTCATTCCGTCTCCTTTCATTCAGAAATGCTCATCAATGGACCTATAAACGGAAGGTGGCCGTTTGTCTGAATTCGCTCAAAAAATAGCAAAAGTGCTTTCATTTATCAATGCGGTAAGGGAAGTGTTCCGAGGAATGGCCATGTGTTGATTCTTCGTGGGTGCAATGGTACGCTTCAGCGATACGGGGAGGATGGCCCCCCGCTCAATTTAAGAATAAGGAGATGCCTGCCGATGCCCGACCCCGCTTCAGACCCTTATGCCCAGTTGGATCGTCCCGAAATCCTCATGTTCCTATTTCATCCGCGTCCCGAATGGCGGTCTTCCAAAAGAGACACCAAAGGGGAAGATCTGCTGATACCGGTGGAGGGAGACATCGTGGTGGGCGCGCGGTTTCATCCTTCGGATACCCAGGCCCCCACCATTTTATTCTTTCATGGGAACGGGGAGATTGTGGCGGATTACGATGACCTGGCCCCGGCCTACACCCGGATGAACCTCAATTTTCTCCCCGTGGACTACCGGGGGTATGGCCGGTCCACGGGTGAGCCCTCGGTGTCGGCCATGATGCGGGACTGCCACGTGATATTGGATGTTGTCCTGGAATGGTTGGCTCAGCACGGCTACCCGGGGCCCCTGATCATCATGGGCCGGTCTTTGGGGAGTGCCTCGGCACTGGAACTGGCCTCCCGTCACCCGGACCGGTTTCAGGCCCTCATTGTGGAAAGCGGGTTCGCCCGTATAAGCCCTTTGCTTCAACGCCTGGGGCTCGATGTCGGGGCCATGCGTCTCAACGAAGATGCCGTGCCGTCAAACCTCGATAAGATGGCCCGGGTGAAGATGCCCACCCTGGTGATCCATGCCGAGCAGGACCACATCAGCCCCTTTTCAGACGGAGAGGCCCTGTTCGATGCCTCGCCCGCGCCGGACAAAACCTTTTTGAAAATCCCGGGCGCAAATCACAACGACATCTTCATGCGGGGATTTTCAGAGTACATGGCCGCGGTCAAACGACTGGCGGATACGGTCATGTGACACGGGTAAGCATCAAATCGGCGGCCATTGGTCCATCCAGGACGTGGCGTTTTCAAAGGCGTACGCCGCCTGAAGCACCCGCTCGTCCTGGTGCCTGGGACCGATGATCTGTAGCCCGGCAGGGAGTCCGGCAGGGGTCAGGCCGGCCATGATGGTGGCTGCGGGGTGTCCGGACACATTGAAGGGATAGGTAAAGGCCACGGCCCATAAAATGGGGACCACCTCCCCGTCGATCTTTGTGGGCGGGGGACCCTTGGCCCCGAAGGCCTCGGTGGGCACGGTAGGGGTCAGCAGCAAATCGTACTGATCGAAGTAGGCCTCCAACGCCCGGTTGAATTCGGATTGGGTTTTTTGATTCTCGAGAAGATTGTCACAGGTCATCTCTTTGGCCAGGTCCATTGCGCTCGCCAGGGTCCGGTTCAACTCCGGCCGGATTCGCTCCAGGTCTTCGTGTACCTGCCCGTACACCTCCAGGTTCGTCAACCGGCTCCAGGCCTCGGTCACATCGGGGAATCGTCCGTCCCAGTCCTCCAGGGAGTTTAAAAAAGACCCCTCGGGTTTGGGAAGGGATTGCGGATCCGTGGGATGATACCCGGCCGTGTAATCTAGGTAGAGGGCCGCGTCCATGACCGTTCGGGCAATGGGCCCCATGTTCCAGGTGCGGGTCATGAGGAGGCGGTCCACCGGTCCGAAAGGGATCCGGCCGTAGGTGGGTTTGAAACCGAAGCATCCCGAATACGCACACGGGATGCGGACGGAGCCCCCCGCGTCCGATCCGGTGGCCAGGGGCACCATCCCCGAGGCCACGGCCGCGGCCGATCCGCCGCTGGACCCGCCGGGGGTACGGGTGGTGTCCCAGGGGTTTTTGGTCACGCCGAACAGCCGGTTCTTGGTGAAACCGGTGAACCCGAATTCAGGGGTATTGGTCTTGCCCACCACAATGGCGCCGGCCGCCTTGAGCCTGGACACCTGAACGGAATCCCGGGCGGCCCGGTTTTGGGCATAGGGGATGGAACCGAAGGTGGTGGCCATCCCTTTAACGTCCTCCAGGTCCTTGACCCCGATGGGAATCCCGGCCAGCGGTCCCGGCGTATCACCGTCTTTTATACGCTTTTCCAAGACCTTGGCCTCGGCCATGGCCTCATCCGGGCGGAGGGCCACAAAAGCGTTCAATTGCGGATTCACCGCCTCGATCCGCTCGAGTGTCGCGCTCATGAGTTGGGTGGGTGACAGTTCTTTGGCCTGAATCAGTTTGGCCAGTTCATATGCCGGTTTCTTATAGATGGCCTCCATGAGAATGGCTCTCCTTTCATTCTTTTGTTCGCTTCATAGAATCAATGATTCAGAAAAGAGCATGTTTTCGCGCAGAGACGCAGGGACACAGAGAAAAACGTACTGATATTAAGGTATTATCTCAGTGAGTTGTGGCTTTATGTGGGCT
>JARRPY010000042.1:0-11496 GCA_037382425.1 Deltaproteobacteria bacterium | reverse complement strand
GGGCATTTAAACCTTAAATAGAATCTTTTTTACCTATGCGTAAGTGGGTATTATGGCCACGATACTGGTACTCGATGATGAAAAGGATGCCTGTGACCTCATTGAGAGAATCCTGTCATCCGCTCACGAGGTAAAGACCTTTACCGAAGAGCAGGATGCCATCGATTTCGCGGGCCACGGGGAGGTGGACCTTGCCATTCTGGACATTAAGCTCAAGACCATGTCCGGCGTGGATGTGCTGGAAAGCCTGAAAAAGGACAACCCTGACCTGAAGGCCATTATGCTGACCGGGTATCCGACCGTTGAAACGGCCCGTCGTTCCCTGACCCTGGGTGCCCACGAGTACCTGGTCAAACCGATCGATATTGACGAGTTGGAGCAGAAGGTGAAGAAGGTGTTGACGACCCAGAAGAAAAAGAGCAAGAAACCCATTCACTTGGGATAAACAATCCTCAAGGCATGTATGGAGGTGTTAACCATGGCTGAAGATTCATTGGCCGATACCCGGGCCGAAATATACCGCTTTTTGGCCTTCCTGTATCACGATGAAATTCCGGAAACCGTGTTTGAACGGATGGCTGGAGGCCCTTTTCAGAATTCACTTACGGAATTTTTAGATACCTGCCCGTTAGCGGACCTGAAGTCGGGCGTCAAGAATATGGGCACCTATGTTCAGAATAAGACACCAAAAGAGGCCTACAAATCCCTTTCATATGAATATGCAGACATCTTCCTCAATGCGGGAGCAAACCCCGTATTTCCCTATGAATCGGTCTATGTGAGCCGGGATCCGGTGGTCATGGGGGAGCCGGTGTTTTCGGTCCGTCAGGCGTACCGAAAAGGCGGTGTCCACAAATCGTCCGCGTATAAGGACCTGGATGACCACATCGCGGTGGAGCTTGAATTTGTGGCCTATCTCATCAGCCAAGGAGAAAAAGATCCCGAGAAGGCGGCGGACTTCCAAAAGCAGCAGGTGGCGTTTTTGAGAGACCACCTCATGGGGTGGATCATTGAATTCTGTGCGGTCCTGTCCAACAGTGCAGATTCCGGTTTTTATCAGGGACTTTCGGAACTGACCATGAGCTTCTTATTCAACGAGCGGATGCTGGCCTTTGATCTGGAGGCCCGGAAGTCCCCCAGTAAAGACCTCTTGAGTGCCTTCAACGCTCTTGCCGTCCTTATCCGCACCCTTGAGTTAGGCCATGGGCCCTTCACCTTGGCGGAAGGCATACAGGAAGAAACGCCCCAGCGGGAAATCCCTACCCACTGCTACATCTGCGGGGCCCTCTGCGGCCAGACGGCCCGGGTAAAAGACGATGTCATTGTATCCCTCAAGGGACTTCCCGGTGACCCTAAGGGCGGGGGCCGGCTCTGTCCCAAAGGGGCCGCGGCAACAGACCACATCTACAGTGCCTACCGCCTGAAAACACCTCTGATCAAGGAAAACGGCCGGTTTCGCAAAGCCTCTTGGGATGAAGCATTGACGCTTGTCGCCAATCGTCTGAAAAATTTCGAACCGCAAAAGGTCGGCTATATGCGGGGAAACGACTGGAACAACTGGCTCCATGAAGCGCTCTTTGACCATTACGGCGCGCACAAGACCACCCATCGCCCCATGTGTGACAACCCCAACCGCATGGCCAATGAACACAACCTCAATGACAAACGCCCCTGGATTCACTACGAGCACGCAGACTATATCGTCCTGTTTGGAAACAATGACCTATCCACCAGTTACGGTCAACGCAAGACCGCCATGCTGAGGAGTGCTTTGAGCCGGGGCGCCAAACTGGTGGTGTTCGATCCCAGGCGATCGGAAACCGCGGCGAACGCCACCGAATGGATCCCTCTTAGGCCGGGAACCGACGGGGCCGTGGCCATGGCCATTTGCCATGTGCTGGTCGAGAAAAACCTCTACGATGAAGACTTCGTGAGAGACTGGACCCAAGGGTTTGAAGCGTTCAGGGATCGGTTACTGGGGAAGGAAGACGGGGTGGCCAGAACGCCTCAGTGGGCCGAGGAGATCAGCCAGGTCCCGGCCCGGACCATCGAGCGGATCGCCTTGGAACTGGCCCATACCCGGTACAAGGGCGTCATCAGCTGGACCGGCGTGGCCCAGACCCCTAACGGCATGCATGCGACCCAGGCCGTGCAGGCCCTCAATGGTCTTCTGGGGACCTTCGATGCCCCGGGTGGTCCGAGTCTCCCTTTCAAGCGGAAACTGAAGAGTGCATGGGGCGACGGCCAAGAGAAACCCCCCTCAAACGCCCCCAAGGAAAAGCTAAACCGTCTCGGCATGTGGCAGGGGTGGGCACCCGCCTACTTTCCAGGTGATGTGGCGGCGGGGAAACTCAAGGCGGTCATCAACTATTTCGGCGATCCCATCCTCTCCTGGGGTAACCAGGAGGCCACGACAACGGCATTTGAACAGCTCGATTTCAGGGTGTCCATCGATGCCTTCATGGGGAATACCGCTTTATTGTCGGATGTGGTGTTGCCGGACGCCACTTACCTGGAGCAGAGTCAGATAAAGGCGGACTGGCTCTATGACGCCTTCATCAGCTACTGGCAGGCGGTTGTGCCCCCTCTTTATGATTCGCGGTCCAGCTGGTGGATTTTCACCAACCTGGCCGAGAAAATGGGATTGGCCCGCTTCTTTCCATGGGAGGCTGTTGAAGAAGCACAGCGCAACCAGCTGAAAGGGACCCCTTGGTCGCTGGAGGATCTGAAAGAAAAAGGCTATCTCATCACCGACCCCCATGCATTTTATAAGTACAAAGAATGGGGCAGCCTGAATCCGCCTGAGGGGTATGGATCTTCGGGGAACACCAAGACCGGAAAGTACAACTTCAAAAACCCGGTGGCTGAAGAAAAAGGGGTAGATCCACTACCGGATTACAAGCCACCCGATCCCGCACTGGCGCCGGATGAAGCATACCCTTATATCTTTGGCAACTTCAGGGTATTTGAGCACGAGCACTCCTCCACCTTCAAGAACAGGACGCTTATGAAGCTTCAGGGAAGCAACCCGCTATGGATGAACCCGGTGGATGCGTCCCAGAAAAGCCTCGAAGACGGGGATCGGGTGACGGTCTACAGCCCATGGGGGGAGCGAACCCTGCGGCTTCGGGTCACCTGGGACATCTGCCAAGGCGTGGTGGCTTCTGCCGGGGGATTCGGACACCTGAGAGGCATCGAGGCAGACCCCAAATACCCCCAGTTCGGCGGGGTCAACACCCCCGGCATCATGCCCCCAAACACGACGGAAGCCATGGGCGGCACGCCGTTGCTTAAATTTGTGAAGGTGAATGTCAAGAAGGCCTAGGCGGATAGGCCATCGGGTGCATCCATGATTAAGAATCTCTCCATATGGACCATCGGCATCGCGTTCAGCCTGTTGTGCAATGCGACGCCGGCCCTGGCCATACAAACCCACGGGGCACCGGAAGGGCTTTATGCCCACCAGATCGCCCATTTGGGTTTTCTCGTCGCCATGGTATACATCTGGCTCCGCACCCGACATCGCAAAGGTGCCGGATGGCCGCTCATTCGCCTCTCTTTTGTCTTCTTTGCCATCTGGAATATCAACACGTTTATCAATCACGGCATATCCACCGCACTGGACCCCGCACAGTTCCAGGGGCAAATCGGTGGCCTACCGAGATACTTCCGGGCCCATTCCTTTAGGGATTTCTATTTCTTTTTCGGTAAAATGGACCATTTACTTTCCATTCCGGCCGGCCTGTGTCTGGGATTGGGTCTCAGAAAGATGCACCGGGCGAACCAACGCATCCCTTCGGAAGATGTCTATTGAACTGCCCTTATCCGCTGTTTACCTGGTGGACTGCATCGGTTCGTCGCTGATGCTGGGCATGGCCGCCTGGATCTTCTACGAAGCTTACCGTCTGCGTCGCCGCAGTTTCATGAACCTCTACTTGTTTCTCCTCTCTTGCAGCCTCGGCACCCTGGCCGTGAGCCGGGCCACGGGACACATCCTAAGCTACGTCTTCCGGTATTTCGGAAAAACGCATATCTGGGAGACCATGGTTCCCATATCCGGGGGGGTAAACACCCTCATTTTTGTCATCATCGCTTCGCTGTCCCTTTATTATGGGATCTTCCGAAATCTGCAAGAGGCGAGGGATCGGGAAAAGGAACATCATGTAAGGGAAGTGCGGAAAAACCGTGATTTTCTGCAGAAGGTCATTGACAGTCTCAATACACAGCTCGTGGTCATCGACAAAAGCTATCGCATTGTCATGGCGAACCGCAAATTTCTGAACGACCTGTCCCTTTCCAGCGAAAGCGTACTGGGCACGCCTTGTTATGAGTTGCTTCATCGGTTTTGCGATACCGTGTCTGATTGTCGGACGGATGAATCCGACACGCACATGTGTCCTTGGAAACGCATCGATAATGGGGAGAGTCTCCTCTCCATGACCCATTTGCACAAAGACCCGGCCACCCAGGAGGTGCGCCATATCGAAATCGCCGCGGCTCCCGTCCGCGACGATGGCGGGGAAGTGAAGTACATGATTGAGACCCTGACCGATGTGACGGACAAAATACGGTTGGGACAAATCCAGATTCAGCAGGAAAAGCTCACCGGGATCATCGAGCTGGCATCCGCCGTCTCCCATGAACTGAATACCCCCATGTTTACCGTACTCGGCAATGCTCAATTGCTGAAACGGCAGATCAAACCGGACAGTCCCGGTGAAGCGGAGTTGAACGCCATTATTCGAAATGTAAAAAAGATGAGTCAACTCACCAAAAAGATGGCCCATATTACGGAATACACCACCAAGGATTATGTGGATGAAGAAAAGCTGTTCGACATTGCGGAGGCTGCCGATGGGCAAGTCGATCCGTGGGATCAATTGCAAATGGAACGCAAACAGCGGGAAGCGCGCTGGCTGAACCTGGAGAAAATGGCGGCCATGGGCCAACTCACCGCAAGCGTGGCCCATGAGCTGAATAACGCCATTAATATCGTCCTGGGGTATAGTCAGTTACTCCTCCGAGAAAGCGATGCCGAATCCCAGCAAGAAAATGACTTGAAAAAAATAGAAAAAAATGCTAAACAATGTCAGCGCATCGTTGCTGGACTCTTGGATTACACCCGCAGTATGGCGGGAGAAAAAGCCTACCACGATGTAAACCAGCACCTGGATGACGTCTTGAGGCTGGTGGCCCACCGGATGGCCCTGGACAACATCGAAATCTCCACAGAGTTTTCTCCGGATCTGAAACCGGTGTTGATGGACCCCGATGAGATGAAGCAGGTGTATATTAATCTGCTCAACAACGCGGCCGACGCCATCAAACAAAACGGGCGAATCCTCATCAGAACCGAATCGGATCCGGCATCGAAAGATATCCTCATTTCATTCTCAGACACCGGGCCGGGCATCCCCCAAGACGTAATGGATGAGTTGTTCACGCCTTTTTTTACGACAAAGGAAAAGGGAGCGGGAACCGGACTGGGCTTGAACGTGAGCCGGGATATTATTCATAAACATGGGGGGTCTCTTACCGCTCGAAACCGGGAGGAAGGAGGGGCTGAATTTCTCATCCGTCTACGGGTTGACACAGCGACATTTGAGGAGTAAACAAAAGCAACAGTTAAGCGCTAATGACTTCTTTTAGGGGATAGGTTATGAAACAGAGTGTGTATAGCATGTGTGGAATGTGCACCGTCCGCTGCCCGATCCGGGTGGAAGTGGAAGATGGCCGCGCAACCTGGATCGAAGGGAATCCCCATATACTGGGACGATCCCTGTGCGGCAAAGGCTCTGCGGGACTCGCCTTCCATTATCAGGAAGAACGGCCGCAGGGACCCATGATTCGACAGGGACTGCGAGGCGGGGGGCAATGGAAACGCGTCACCTGGGACACGGCCTTGGACCATGTGGCCGATAAACTCGGACGAATCTTCGACCGCCACGGCGGTCGAAGCCTTTTTCTGAGCTGCAGAGGGGGGCCGTTTTTGGACCTGCCCAAGGCCTTCCTGAAGGCCGTGGGTTCTCCCAATTTCACAAACCATGATGCCTCCTGTGCACGAAATGTTCATCATGCCAGCCTGTCGCTTTACGGCCTGGGCCGAAAGGCCTTTAATTACGACCTCAAGAACTGCCGACACCTCATCCTCTACGGGAGGAACATGCTCGAGTCCCTGAAGGTGAAGGAAGCCAAGGACCTCATGAGCAGCGTCGCCTCCGGTATGAAGTTGACCTATATCGACGTGAGACAAACCGTCACCGGCAGCAAGGCCAGCCGGTTCTGGATGGTCAGGCCGGGCACCGACTATGCCCTGAATCTGGGACTCATTCACGCATTAATCCATGAAAAGGCCTATGATGCGGACTTCGTGGAGCGTTGGTGTGAAGGATTTTCAGATCTGTGTGAGTTTATCACGCCCTATACGCCCGAATGGGCGGGAAAGGAAACCGGCATCCCGTCCAAGGAGATTGTGGCTCTCGCCCGCGAACTGGGCGAAGACAGACCCCGGGTCGTATTTCACCCGGGATGGATGCTGGCCCGGTATATGGACTCCTTTTATGCCAGTCGAAGCATACACATCCTGAACGCACTCATGGGAAACATCGAAAAGGACGGGGGCCAGATTGTGGCCAAGGGACCCGGAGATTATGATAAACCTGGACTCAACGCCCTTGCAGACGCCCCGCCCAAGGTGACTGAAAAACGGGCGGACGGCGTCGGCTGGAAGTTTCCCCATTTCGACACGGGGCCGGGATTGTTTCACCTCTTTTATCCGGCCATACTCACCGAAGAGCCCTACCCTGTTAAGGCCTACATAAGCTATCGGCATGATCCGCTTACCGGATTTCCGGACCGGGAAGCGCAACGGGCGGCTCTGGACAAACTGGAGCTGATCGTGGCCCTGGATGCAAAATTCGGTGAGACCACGTGGTACGGAGACGTGATCCTCCCCCTGTCCGGCTATCTGGAAAAAGACAGCCCCATCGCCGCGCAGAAAGGAAAAATCCCCCGGTTTATTGTGAGAAGGAAAGCCATAGAGCCGGTTTATGACAGCAGGCCCGAGTGGTGGATCTTTCGAGAACTGGCCAGGCGTCTGGGCGTGGGAGAATATTTCCCTTACGAGTCGCCCGAAGAACTGTGGGCGTTCCAGCTCAAAGGCACGGGCTACACCATCGCCGATTTTGAAGAAAAGGGATTTGTGGATCTGGCCGAGACGGCCATTATGCTTGATCCGGAAAAATTGAAATTCAAGACCCCTTCGGGAAGGATCGAGCTCAAGTCCGTCAACCTTGAAAAGGCCGGGATACCCTCCTTTGCTCCCTACGAAGAGAGAGCACCGCTCCCCGAGGGATCGTTCCGCCTGGTGTTCGGCCGGCATGCCATCCACGCCCATGGACACACGCAGAACAATCCCCTCTTGCATGAGATCTTTGGAGAAAACATCCTCTGGATCAATTCGGATGCCGCCAAGAAGTTGGGCATCCAAGACGGCGATCTGGTGGAGGTATCGGCCGGAGGCATCAAGGCCGACATCCGAGCCCAGACCACACCGTTTATCCATCCGGAAGCGGTATTTACGGTTCACGGATTCGGCCGTACCGTACCGCTTTTAAAGAGAGCCTTCGGCGTGGGACTTGCGGACCAGCGAATGGCAAAAGGGTGCCTGGATAAGTATGACCCTGCGGGCGGAGGAATCGCGTATCTGGAATCGACGGTTACGGTGAGAAAAAAATTATTACCCAAGGAGCAAGCCGCATGAGTCAGTATGTATTGTTTCAGGATATTGACCGGTGTATCGGATGTTATTCGTGCGAAGTCCACTGCAAGGCCAACAAGAACCTCCCCGAAGGTCCCCGGTTATGTCGGATCTATCAGGTAGGCCCAAAATCGGTGGAAGGCGCCCCCAGGATCGCTTTTCCGTTTATTGCCTGCTTTCACTGTGAACACCCCTGGTGTGTTTCGGTCTGTCCCACCGGCGCCATCCAGAAGCGCCCCACCGACGGCATTGTTTTCATTGACCATGAGAAGTGCATCGGATGCAGGCAGTGTATGTATGCCTGCCCTTGGGGCGTCCCCCAGTGGAATCCGGAGACCTGCCAGGCGGTCAAATGCGATCTTTGTATGGACAGAATCGACCAGGGGCTTTTACCCGCATGTGTTACCAAATGCATTACCGGCTGTCTGTATTTGGATAAGAAAGAGGAGATGCCAGAGGACCGGCGCCGACAGCATGACGCCATCGTCTCCATTTATCCGGAAGGCTCGGAATAACCATAGGGTCCCGGGAGATGTGAAACTCACATGGACATCTATTGTATTCTTAAGGCATAAGGGGTTTATCAAATGACACAAGAAAAATCGCAACAGCAGGCGGCACCCTGTCAACTGGCTTGCCCGGCGGGAATCGACGTCCCCAGTTATGTAGCGCTGATCGGACAAGGGCGCTACCGGGAAGCGGTGGACCTCATCCGCAAAGACAACCCGTTTCCCTGGGTATGCGGTCTTGTCTGCACCCATCGATGTGAGCAAGCGTGTACGCGGGGCTACCAGGACAAACCCATTTCCATCATGGCCCTTAAGGGATTTGCGGCGGCTCAAGTGGAAGCCATGGTAGATGAGACCGTTTACCGGGCACCCGAACACGTCCTGGAAAAGGTGGCCGTGATCGGTGCAGGCCCGTCCGGATTGACCGCGGCCTATTATCTGGCTCAGAAGGGGTATCGGGTCACCGTGTTCGAGGCCCTCCCCGTGCCGGGCGGAATGATGTGGGTCGGTATCCCCGAGTACCGCCTTCCCCGTCACGTCATCAAAAAAGAAGTGGAACGCATCGAAAAAATGGGCGTGGAGATCCGGTACAACAGTCCCATCGGCGGGGACTATACCCTGGACCACCTCCGTGAAGAGGGATTTAAGGCATTCTACATGGGCATCGGGGCCCACCGGGCCCATAAACTGAATATCCCCGGGGAGGACGATTTTCCCCAAGCCTGGGATGCCGTCACCTTCCTGAACCGCCAGTATTTGGGGGAAAAGGAGAAAGCGGGCGACCGGGTGGTGGTCATCGGTGGTGGAAATGCAGCCATGGACACGGCCCGAATATCCGTCCGACTGGGTAGCCGGGACGTGGACATCCTCTACCGGAGAACCCGTGAGGAAATGCCGGCGCTCAACGAGGAGATCGAAGAAGCCGAGGAAGAGGGCGTCCGGCTCCATTTCTTGACCATTCCCGTCCGCATACTCGGCGAAAAAGGGAAAGTGACCGGGGTCGAATGTCTCAAGGCCGAACTGGGAGAACCGGACGCCTCCGGCCGCCGCAGACCCATTCCCGTCAGAGGAAGCGATTTTGTGATTGAAGCGGACGCCGTGATTGCCGCCATCGGCCAGGCCCCGGACCTCTCGTGGCCGGATGCAACGGATCACTTTGATGTGACCCGTTGGCGTACCCTGGTCACAGATCCCCATTCCATGCAGACCTCCGTGCCGGATGTTTTTGCCGGAGGGGATGTGGTCACCGGCCCTGCCACGGTGGTGGAGGCCATTGGCGCCGGAAAACGGGCAGCCATAGGGATCGACGCCTACCTCAGAGGAGAATCGCTGCCGGACAGTACACCGGAGCCGCTTCCCCGGATGCGGGTGGAGCCCACCCTAATGGATGCGGCGGATAAAGCGCGCATACCGCCTCAAGACGAACCCGTTCTGCCCATGGCGGAACGGAAGACGACCTTCAAGCAGGTGCGCCTCGGCTTTGACGAAGAAACCGCCAGGCAGGAGGCCAGGCGATGCCTGCGGTGCGATCTTTGTGTGGGGTGCGGGGAATGCGCTACGGCGTGCCTGTCCCATATGGGTATCGGCGCCTTGCAACTCATGGGTGCGGGAGATGATCGCATGGCATTGACCGATCTCCTTCGGCCCGCAGAGCTCTGTATCGGATGTGGCAGCTGTGCAAACGCCTGTCCCCGCGATTGCATTCAAGTCATCGACGAGGGCGATGAACGGCGGCTGGTCCAGTGCGGAACCGTGCTGGCACGCCTCAAAATGGCACAGTGTAAGAGTTGCGGCACCTATTATGCCCCGGTGAAATACATCGAGCATATCAATGAGACCGCCGACAAAGACCAACCGGTCAAACTCCAACGAGCCCTGTGCCCCGAATGCGCACGGAAAATCAAGGCCATATCCGCTGCCGGGCATTCCGCCATGTTCCGGACAAGCAGCGGATGATAATAGTGTGGACACCATATACATTGATGCGCCCCCGCATGGAGAAGGGAGGATCCTATGGCACGAGTATTGGTGCTGGATGATGAAAAGGACGCCTGTGAACTGATCGAGCGGATTTTGTCCCCGCTCTACGAAGTCATAACCTTTACCGAAGAAGATGACGCCATTGCGTACGTGAAGGATCACCCGGTGGATCTGGCGATCCTGGACATCAAACTCAAAAAAATGTCCGGTGTGGATGTCTTGGAGATCTTGATGAAGGCGCGACCCGAAACAAAGGCCGTGATGCTGACCGGCTATCCCACCCTCAAGACGGCGGAGCGGGCCATCACATTGGGTGCTCACGACTATCTGACCAAGCCCTTGGATGTGGATCAACTGGAGGCAAAGGTAAAGGCCGTCCTTTCGCCGGAAAGATCTGTTCGTGAAGACGATACAGGAGAACTCAGCGACGATCTCTCCCCTTCAGAGTGAAATCCGAAACGCGGAAGCTGCGACTTGGGCAAACTTTACGATATGAATTGACTAAGGTGGGTTGCTGAGTCTGACGACACGACTTTTCCGAGGCATTGTCAAGGTATCACCATTTGCAGCTACTCCCTATTTGTTGCGATTGCCATGACATGGACTGTCGATAAAACGCTTATTACGTATCACCACTCTCGGCGAAGCCGCCAAAATCATTGTATCACAGGTTTTGCTTTTCTGTAGCCAAGAGCGGCCTCATAACTCAATCGTATAGCGGCTATCCCGATATCTTTTGGTGCTGGGAACCGATATGTTGAAAGCTGGTTGAAAGCGATATCAAACGGGGATTTTGCCAGTAATAACGAGGGCCGATCAATTTGCTCGGAGGATGGCACAAAAATCAGATTGGATTCGCCCGCACAATGGATCACTTGACCTCAATTCCCGATTTGCGCAGTCCTTCAGTGGTGCGTTCAAGAATATCGGTGTGTTTGATGTAATGACCGATCAATACCCGGCCCTGGGTGGAGAAATCGGGTTTAAGGGCGAGAAGTTTTTTGCCGGCCGCTTTACCCTCATCAATTCTATCCAGTAAACCGAGGGCGGCCGCGGTCATCAAGGGTTCCCAGAACATCGCAGGGCTCCTGAAATTCACGGTTTCCAGATAGGCCTGGTCATACTCCCCCTGCCTCACAAAATCCACCCAGAGGGCATAATGAACATACGGGCTGTAATACGGGTTGAGCTGCTTGACTTTGTTGATCAATTTCGGCCCCCGCTCCCAATCCCCCAGAAGCGTCAACA
>JARRPY010000041.1:0-11582 GCA_037382425.1 Deltaproteobacteria bacterium | reverse complement strand
GCCCAATGGCCTGAGGAATACATCCGCGCAGTCATCAGTCACGGGTGGGGGATCTGCTCGGATGTGAAACCGGAGACCGATCTCGAGAAGACGCTTTACGCCATCGATGAATTGACCGGTCTCGTGGTGACCACGGCCCTGGTGAGGCCTTCCAAGAGCGTGATGGACCTGAAGGCGAAGTCCGTGAAAAAGAAATGGAAGGATAAGCGATTTGCCGCAGGAGTTGACCGCTCCGTGATCGAGAAGGGGGCCGAGATGCTGGGGGTGGAGTTGTCGGAACTCATCACGGATACGATCATGGGAATGAGAGAGGTGGCCGGGGAGATCGGGTTGAAGGGATCTTTGTGATGGGGCCTCGGGTCTTTAACGGGACGGGCACCTTATTTTTCCCCAAGGCCGAAATGGAGGGTCCCTGGGAACACGCCTGATGAAAGGGGGCGGATCGTATGAAGATCAAAGTGCCGGGCGATAAGATCGTAAAAGGCGTCAAGAAGTTGGAGGGAATCGAAATTGTCGTCCAGAACCTTGAGGATGCGAGGGAGGGCATCGAGCTCATTTTGAATAAGACCGGGATCGGCGCGGATCTGGAAGATAAGCTGAAAGATATCATTACTACTGCCTCCCGGAGCTATGAGACGTCGGCCGTGGACTACAAGATGATATTCCTGCTCGAATTTGTGTTTCAAGAGCATGTGCCGCTGGACACCCGGGTCGCCATCATCCGCTCATTTCAGGAATTTCTGGAAAAGGTGTGACCGATCAATTCTACGAAAAGACACTTAAAATTCTGTAACTGGCGAGAGGTGAGGAGCCGTAAATGACAGCCTATCATCTTGGCGTATATATGGGACATGACACGGGCGTGGCCGTTGTGGATGAGGCCATGAATATCGTGTACGTGTTCGAGGAAGAGCGGTTTGACGGAGAGAAAATGACCTATTTCAATCCCTATTTTGCCCTAAAGGAGGTCGTTCGGATCGGATTCAGACATTTCAAAACCATCACCTTCGGTTTCAGACCCGATGAAGCCTCGGTGGATTTCCTGAAAAAATTCGTCCGGTTTCAGAAGATTCGATGTGCCGAGGTCCTGAGCTATCTCTCCGGAAAAATCGATTGGGAGGAAGTCCGGTTTGTGGGCCATCACGACTGCCATGCCGCCGGGGCGTTTTATCCGTCCGGGTTTGACGTGTCGGCCATTTTGGTGGCCGACGGCACAGGGGAGTCGGAGTCCACCTCGTTTTACAGAGGGGAAGGCCACACGGTTTCAAAAATGTCCAGTGAATGGACAAGGGATTTTTCCCTGGGGATCCTCTATCAATATTTTACGGAATGGCTGGGGTACCGGAGTGCCAATACCTCGCAGCACTGCGGCAAAATCATGGGGCTTTCGAGCTACGGTTCTCCTGTTTACAAGGAACAGATTCGATCCATATTGACGGAGAATGGAGATGGATACCGCTGGCCGAACCACTCTCTGTTGAGCATGCGAGAGGAGATAGCGGCCCGCTTCGGCACTCCCCAGCCGAGGCCCACCCATGAATATTCGCCTTTGCAGGCCGATGTGGCGGCGAGTATTCAGGCGGTTTTGGAGGAAATCGTACTGGAGAAATTAAGGAAATTCAAGGAACGCCTACCCGTCGAAAACTTGTGTTTTTCAGGAGGCGTGGCCATGAACAGCCTTCTCAACTATCGGGTTTTAACGTCCGGGCTGTATGATGAATTGTTTGTTCAGCCCCTGGCTTCGGACAGGGGGATTGCCCTGGGGGCGGCCCTGGCATCGGCGGCGGCTTATGCGCCCAAAGGGCTCTCCCCATCATCAAGGCGGTTGACATCCGTTTACGCAGGATACGGCGAGGAGTCTGATGTGTCTGAATTGAAGCGACTCATGGACGCCTATGATCTCCCCATCACCATAGAAGAGGACCATGCGAATCCCGACCATGTGGCCCGTCTTCTGGCCGAAAATCAGATCATTGCCCTTTTCCAAGGGCGAGAAGAGATTGGTCCGAGGGCATTGGGGAACCGCTCCATCATGGCGGCCCCACGGGTGATGGCGCGCGACCGGACAAATAGGGAAGTGAAATACAGAGAACCGTGGCGACCGTTCGCCCCCACCATCCTGGAAGAGGCGGTGGGCGATTTTTTTGACAAAAACCGGCCGGAGCCCTTCATGAGTGTCGTATATGGGGTCCTGGATCACAAGACCGAGGACATGGACGGCGTCACGCACGTGGACGGCACCGCAAGACTTCAGACCGTTACGCATGAACAGAACCCCCGTTTCTACGCGATCATTCAGGCGTTTGAAAAGCATACCGGTCTGCCGGTGATCCTCAATACCTCGTTCAATATCAACGGACAGCCCATCGTCCGAACGGTATACGACGGGATCATGACATTCCTCTCCAGCGGCATTGACGGATTGCTCGTCGGTGATACACTGCTTCGAAAGACCCGCACCCTGCCCAAGGAACGGATCAACCGGCTGGACCGCATCCTATTCGAGGTCACCAAAGCGGCCACGGCCCTGGTGATCCAGGTACTGGACTATTCACAAGAGACCATAACACTCCTTTCCCAAATCGTGGATAGCGGCTGCGTTCGATTCAGAAGGGATTTTGGCGCGCGTCCCATTGCCCGGTGCCATGTTGCCGCACATACCAAAATGAGCTGGCAGGTCATGTCCGCGGTAGCCCCTTTTGTTAAACGCTTCGTTCATGGGGCCGAACCGGTACCCGTGATCGGCGAGCGGGAGGTGTGTATCGTGGTTTCAGGGAGGCGGCTGATCGAGGCCTCCAGTCGGCCCACCCGAACCTATGTGGGATTTGACCGGGAGGTATTGGGGGACCTGATCCTAAAATACGCACAACGGCCCGACAAGGAGCGGATGTTTATCCTGGACCGGGAGTTCCACCTCTTCGACGTGGACTATCTTAAGAGCCGTTTTGAATGCGCTTGGTCCCGATGGGAAAAAGAGGGTTTCGGGCCTTTTCTGAAGAAGAATTTCCGTATGATAAGACAAGGCGTCGCTACGGCGCCCGCTTCCACGCCGAACGGCCCCAATGCGGATGACCAACAGGAGGATATGGTCGAAGCCCTGGCAGATGCCTAAAACGGGGTAAATGAGCATCTTTGTGTCTGTAAAGAAGGCTCGACGCAAGGGGTCGGTAAGGGCCTATATTTGCTCTGAAGTTTTGGGTAAATAAATATGACAGAGAGCTTACCGGTCGGAAAGTCATACCCGTTTAACCCATCGGGTCTAACCTGCAACATTCTTTTCTGCACCTAAACACTGCTCCCCATCCTTCTTTCCTTAATTCGTCCCTGAGTACTACTGTCAAGTTGAAATATGTCAATTTCTTGATGCGTGTGGAGAAATCAAGAAAGGACTTGTCTAAAAAAATATTGACAACGATAAAGTAAAGCGTATAAACTGGGGTACAGTATACTATAAAATGTCAATAAAGATAAATCATATCAATTAATTAGGTCGATATGACAGGGAAAATAAGATTAAATATCCGGAACCCGATTTCCATCCGGGAAAAAGTCTATTCCACCTTAAGAAATGATATCCTCAACGCAAAAATTCAACCTGGCTCCCGCATGGTTGAAACCAAACTGGCCAATCAGATTAAGACATCCCGTACGCCCGTTAGAGAAGCACTTCACATGTTGGAGATGGAAGGACTCTTGGAGTCAATTCCTCGGGTCGGTTACCGGGTCAAGCAGATTAAATGGGAAGAACTGGAGGAAATCACTCAGATACGAGTGGTCAACGAGACGCTGGCTGCCCAATGGGCGCTGAAGAGAATAACTCCTAAGGAAATTGGGGCTCTTGAACAGAATATTTCTGATGCTGAAGATGACTTGAACAGTGGAAATCCGAGGTCTTTTGTCCAACATGATGCGGAATTCCATGAAATTTTTGTCCGGGCCAGTGGGAGTGAAAGATTACTGGAACTCTGCCAACTCCTTCGCCGACACATGTTGAGGTACCGGATCGAAAGTCTGTACCTTCCAGAAGTCGTCTCTGGGGCAATTGTGGGACACAAAAAAATCGTCACGTGTATCAAGTCTGAAGATGGCCGGGGAATTGAAAAGGCGATATGTGATCATCTCGAGAAATCAAAGGAGGAGATCAGGCGTCACGCCTTTGGAAAAGGAAATCAACTATCGGTCACACCGGGAAAGTCAATCGGATAATTGTCGTCTAATCGTTTAAGGTGCACGAGCCGTTCGGCCTTAACATGTCAAGAGTTCCCCAAAAAAGATCAAGGACCGATATATGGGTTTGCCGCCAATAGCAACGGATTAAGGAGGTAAAGATGAGTACGAAACCCTTTGCGTATGAGTGGATGACGAAACACACACCCCAGGCAGAGTGGATCGAGGGAGGTGGAAAATTCATATGGCTTGCCTTGTTTTGTACAGAGACAGGTGCAGGGCTATTTTTCGTTTCCATTTTTTTCAATAACACCTTGGGCATGCTATTGGGATGGATTTTATGCCTTATTCTCGGAGCCGGTTTTTTCCTCGTCCACATGGGTCATCCTTTCAAGGCCATCAGGGCATTCAGAAGGCCCCACTCTTCATGGATCTCAAGAGGCGTTATACTCATCAATTCCTTTGGCGCGCTGGGCGCCCTCTACATGGGTCTTCTTACCTTTATCCCGAATGCCAATTTCACCATTCTCAGGGTGATCATGGCGGCCATCTGCCTTCTTGTGGCCATCTACGCAGGCATGCTCATGAACTATGTGCGGGCAATTCCCCTTTGGAACACTGGCTTACTGCCGCTGAGCTATGTGGTTTCCGGCTTATGGAGTGGTGCGGAGATTCTTTTGGCCATCCATCTGATAACCAGCAAGCCTGTAGCCCAATTGGAGATTTGGATTCGTATCCTCCTTCCGAGTTTTGCATTGGTTTTGGCCCTTTATCTAATCAGTATCGCGTCCGTTTCCGTCATCGGAAAACGTTCGATAAAAAGAATTGTGGCTGGAGATCTATCGAGTTTGTTTTACGTGGGAGCCGTATGCGTAGGTCTTGCGCTTCCTATGGTCGTACTTCTTTACAGCCTCTCGGCTGGTATTCAAGCAGTGCCTTATGGGATGGTGCTTTTAGCTATTCTCTGTGGCCTCATCGGTGACCTTTCCATACGATACTGTATCTTAAAGGGTGCGCTATATCCGCCGGTCATTTGAGATACGGAGTCACTTTTCATTTATCATTGCCTGGAGACGTTACGCTCTAAGAACTAAAGACAGTTTTCACGATAAGCTGGAGGATCAAAAATGCAGGGAAAGGCAGGATTGAAAAACAACACTGAAGATCGATGGGCGTACAGCATCTGTTCTGGTTGCTACAACCTCTGTGGAGTCAAGATCAGAGTTGTGGATGGAGTTCCGGTGGCCATAGAAGGGGTTCCCGAGAGTGATAATGGCGGGCAAGGCGGAATGTGTGGCAAAGGCGTTGCTACTATTATGGATTTTCATGATCCCAACCGGGTTCTGTACCCAGTAAAGCGGACCAATCCGAAAAAGGGCCTCCACGAGGATCCGAAGTGGGAGCGGATTTCCTGGGATGAAGCACTGGATACCATAGCCGGAAAACTGAAGGCTGCCATCGAATCGGATCCAAGACAATTTGTTTGGTCTTTTACACCGGGTCCCGGAACGCCATTTAAAGCTACCATCTTTCACAGCGGATTCTGTATTTCGTGTGGAAGCCGAAATCAGGCATTCGGCGGGGTTGGTTCCCAGTGTGGGGCGGCGGCCCATCATGCCGGTGCGCTCATGCATGCTGCATGGGACATCCTCCCAGATTATCGTTTTTGCAATTTTGTACTTCGATGTGGCGGAAACGAAGGACACGGAGGGGGACGTATGGCGTCTACCTCCATGCGTCAGGCAGCAGCCGCAAGAGATCGTGGCATGAAAACCATCGTCATGGATCCCATAGGGTTCAGAGCGGCAGCCGATGCGGATGAATGGATTCCCATACTGCCTGCCACGGATATCGCGGTTTTTCTGGCCATGGCCAATATCATTGTCAATGAGATCGGCAGGTACGACGTAGAATATATCCGACACAAGACCAACGGTGTTTATCTGGTGGGTCCCGATGAATTGTTCCTGCGGGAGCAGGGTACCGGAAAGCCAATGATTTGGGATGAGTCAGATGGAAAACCCAAGACATACGATGACCCCTCCCTCGAACATCCTGCAATGGAAGGAGAGTTTACCGTTAACGGGATTAAATGCCATCCCGGGTTTGCGCTTTGGAAAGATCGAATTAAACCATACAATCCCGAATGGGCATCTGAAATCAGCACGGTGCCTGCGGAACGAATTAGACGTCTGGCAGAAGAATTTGTGGAGGCGGCCAAAATCGGAAGCACCATCGAAATCGACGGCAAAACATATCCCTACAGGCCAGCCTGTGTGGTGGGATACAAAGGGGTTCAGACGCATCAGAATGCCTTTCACCAGTATTTAGCCATGAACCTGTTGAACGTTCTCATGGGAAACCAGGATGTTCCGGGTGGTATTGTGGGTTCGGGCACGGTTCGGAGTTTTGGACATCCCGAGAGCGGTAAACCAAAGTTTGCACCGTTCGGAGGTGTGGATGGCATGCTGACGCCAGGCATTTGGCACACGCGTACGCCATGGCCGCCCCACAATGTTGACGGACCGGGCATGGTTAATCTGCTGGATATAATGGCTGACTCCAGTATGAATCCGTATCCTTACACCGATGATTTCGATGAAATATGGGACAAAATCGGACGACCTTACGAAATAGAGGTGTTCGGAATGTACGGCGGCAATGTGGTCATGAACATCGCTAATTCCCATACCGCGGAAAACTTTCTTAAGAAGATTCCTTTTATGTTTTCTATCAATCTCACCCATAACGAAACCACAGAGGGCTTTGCGGACATTGTTTTACCCGATGTGCACGCCTATGAAAGCCATGATGTTGCCTCATCTGTCGGATTCTTTTTCAATTACCCCATTGGACTGGACAAATGGAGTTTCCATGTCCGAATGCCCGTCATTGATCAACCAAAAGGGGATCTAAAGGACACGCTCGATATCTATTTTGAACTGGCAGAGCGGCTGGGCATTCGCGAGCAGTATAATCGCTTCCTGGACAATTACTTCTCAAACAAGAGCAGCAATTGGGAGCAGACAGACGTCGAGGACGAGACTCCAACCATAATGGGTCCTGATGAGAAGATCACGGCAGCCGAATTTACCGACCGGGTTTTGAAGTTTTACTTCGGTGAGGAGAAGGGTGTCGAATGGTTTCAGAAAAACGGATTTATCACGTGGGAAAAGAAACCTGAAGAAGCTTATTGGCGTTACTATGTGGATGCGAGAATTCCAATGTATTTCGAAACGGTGGCCCGGAATAAGCCGCAGGTGAAGAAAATATGCGAAAATATAGGAATCAATTTCAATTGGGACTATTATACGCCATTGATCAGTTATTTTCCATCAGTGATCTACGAGGAACTTCCATCTGATTCGGAGTACGATCTGATCGGCGTCTCTTATCGTGATGTGCTCCATACGCATCGGTTCTTCCTTGAAAATCCCCTTGTTGATGAAATGAGTGCCAGCAATCCCTATACTTACAATGTGGTGATGCACGCGGGGACGGCCAAAGAAAAGGGCATTGAAGACGGGGACTGGATTGCAGTCGAGAGCCACTGGGGCGACAAGGTGGAAGGTCGTGTGAAGACATCTCAACTGGTGCATCCCAAAGTGCTGGCTGTTGTTGGTCTGGGAGGGTGGGCCAAAGGCCGGCCCGTCGCCAAGAATAAAGGGGTCAATTTTAACGAATTGTTGCGGGCCGACTACAAACACATGTGCCCTGTGGTTGGCTCATTCGAGATATGTTCTCGGATCAAGGCATATAAGATCAAAGGGAGGTCAGAGAAATGAGATGGGGGATGTTGATTAACCTGAAGAAGTGTGCCGCATGCTATAGTTGTGCCATTAAATGCAAGCAGGAGCACTTCCTGCCGCCCGGGATCATGTGGGGGCGGCTGCTGGTTACCGAAGAAGAAGGGAAATACCCGACCGCAAAGAAAAAGGCTTATCCGGTTCTCTGCAATCACTGTACCGATCCCGTATGCGTAGAAGTGTGCCCCACAGGAGCCACCAGTCAGCGAGAGGACGGTATCGTTTGGGTGGATGCCGATAAATGCATAGGGTGTCGGTACTGTCTTGTTGCATGTCCGTATCAGGCGAGGAGCTATATTTCAAGTACTGATAAAGAATACTTTCCTGGGCAAGGTCTTACGGATTGGGAAAAAATCGGGAAACGCCTTTATAGCCACAAAAAGGGCACGGTTACCAAATGTAATTTCTGTAAGGAACGGATCGACGCGGGTCTTGAAAAAGGGCTGAAGCCAGGAATAGACCGGGAGGCGACTCCTGCCTGTGTGATTACTTGCCCCAACAAGGCGCGCTATTTTGGAGATATAGACGATCCTAACAGTGAAATCTCTGTCTTGATACGAGAAAAGCGAGCAACGCCGCTCCATCAGGAATACAGTACAAACCCAAATGTCTATTACTACATTGGCTGAACTAATTCTTTTTCAGATACAATTAGCTATGTGAAAGAGTTCCCTTATGAAGGAAATGAGATTCCATGGGAGAGGCGGACAGGGTGCGGTGATGGGTGCCGAGATGCTTGCCCACGCATTTGTGATTGAGGGTAAGTATGCTGCATCCATACCCAGTTTTGGTGTTGAAAGACGGGGGGCGCCTGTTACCGCATTTCTCCGTTACGACGACAAGCCGATACGGGCTACCCACCAGGTATATGATCCCGAATGCGTGATCATTTTAGATCCATCTTTCGCCCAGGCAGATGTACCTTTAGAGGGGTTGAAAGGGGATGGTATTCTCGTCGTGAATACCGCGAAAGAACTTGAAGATTTCTACGCCGATTTTAATCAGATAAATTTGGCGGGGATGGTGGATGCCACAGGTATTGCATTGAATGAAATTGGCAGGCCCATCAGCAATACATGCATGTTGGGTGCCATAGCAAAAGCCACTAATTGGATCCAACTGGATTCAGTCATTTCGAGCTTGGAAATTTATTTTCAAGGCGAAATCTTAAGGCGAAATGTAAGTGCAGCGCGGAGGGGCTACGAAGATATCCGGCTTTTCCCTATGATGCGTGCATGAGAGGAGTGTCATGCGGTTTAGGAGTGAATTTGAGAGTCCATGGGCCAGCCCTGAGCCTCCACTTGACGTAAAGACCGGTGAATGGCGGTTTCAAAGACCCGTAACCAAAGTGAGTAAATGCCGACAATGCGGCTGGTGCTATGTGTTCTGTCCTTTAGGGTGTATTGAGGTGGGAAGTACACATTTTTTTGCTGATCTGGAGTACTGCAAGGGGTGTGGATTGTGCGCCAAGATCTGCCCGGCAAATGCGATTATGTTGGTGAGGGAAAAGGAAGACAAATGACGGACCATACTGAACGTGATGTTCGGGTCTTGGATGGAAATCTGGCCGCCGCCCATGGCGTGCGATTGTGCAGGCCCGATATTATTTCATGCTTTCCCATAACGCCGCAGTCCCCTTTGGGTGAAGCATTGAGCGGGTTTGTGGCTGATGGGCTTTTGGATGCCGATATTGTTGAACCAGAGGGTGAAAATTCCGCCCTTAGCCTTCTTATCGGTGCTTCGGTAGCGGGTGGAAGAACGTTTACTTCCACATCCTCTCAAGGACTATCATTCATGTATGATGCCTATTTGTTCACAGCCGGGAACCGTCTTCCGGTGGTCATGGCCATTGCCATGAGGGAACAGGTGGCACCCCACGGAGTGGTCGCTGGGCAGCAGGATGCAGTTTTGGTCAAAGACGCCGGATGGATTCAGTTCTATGCAGAATCATGTCAAGAGATACTGGATGCCACCATCATGGCGTATCGGTTGGCCGAAGACTCAGATATCCTCCTTCCCGTGAACATTTGCTATGAGGGCTTTTATCTGTCCTACCAGAGTCAGCGTGTGGAAATTCCCCTCCAGAGAGACGTTGAGCGTTTTCTGGAGCCGGTGAAAAAGGTTCAGCGGCCCCGCATGTGTCTCGAGAGACCCATGACGTTTTCCAGTTACACCTTTCCGGGCGAACTGTATACCGAATACCGATATAAGCATTGTGCCGCCTTTCATCGGGCAAAAGAAATGTGTGATCAGATTGATGAGGAATTTTCGAGAATATTTGGCTATGGGTATGGCGGACAAATTGAAGAATACAAAACCGATGATGCGGATATCCTAATTGTGACCATGGGGGCGGCCACGGGCACGGCAAAGGGAGTCATCGATCAACAGCGGGACGCTGGAGTGAAAGTAGGCCTCGTCAAGATCCGCATGTTTCGCCCGTTTCCGAGTGAAAGGTTGATCCGCACGCTGCGAGGGAGGAAGGCCGTTGGAGTCATTGATCGTAACGTGTTGTATACTGCCGGTTGTGGCCACGGGTATCATGAGATCAAAGCGTTGCTATCGGATTTGAATCCTTCGCCCCCATTGCTCGTAAATTATATAGCCGGTTTGGGTGGCGCCGATATTACGCCGAATCATGTAAACAGGGTTATTGAGGAAACTTATGCTGCGAGTGAGGGTAGCGACCATAAGTCGATTACCTGGCTCTCTTTGGAATAGAGGAGTTCATCTTTTGCCTAAGTTAAAACATCTCATCATAGGTTGTGGCTCTTCGGCACTAAGCGCGCTTAAAGCAATGCGCGCTGAAGGGTCGAAGGACGAAGTTACCTTCGTCACAATGGAACCCCATCCGCCCTATTCTCCCATGTCACTACCCTATTTGATTGAGGGGAAAAAGAAAAAGATTCAGCTAACCAGACCTGATTTTTTCAATGAGATGGATGCTACACTGATTTCAGAGAAAAGGGTGGTGGCCATCCACGCTGAGGCAAATTTGGTGAGCCTTTCAGATGGGTCAAAAGAAGCTTATGACCGTCTCCTCGTAGCTACAGGATCAGAACCGATCAGACAGCCGGTACTGGAGGCGGCAGATGTGCCGGTTTTTCATGTAATGGACGATTGCAAAGCCATCCAGGCCTTAAAAAAAGGCAGCCGGGTGGCGATACTGGGAGCGGGATTCGTGGGGATGGAACTGGCGGCAGCATTGACCGGGGCAGGCCATCGAGTGGAAGTTGTCGCCCCGAGGGAAAGAATTCTCCGGCCCTATTTTGATCCTGACTTGGATGCTTATATCATAGACATATTTAAAGAAAACGGTATTCCGGTTTATCTCAATTGGGGTGAAGCAACGGAAGTAAGCAGACGTAACGGTGGATTTGAGACAAAATTCGCATCGGGGATGAAAATTATCCCGGATTTAATGATCGCCGCAACGGGCGTACGTCCTCGGACGGCTTTCTTGGAAGGGAGTGGTATCGAGATCAACCGAGGCATCAGAGTGGATCAGACCATGCGCACAAGCATACCGGATATCTATGCGGCAGGTGATGTGGCAGAGACCCCAAACCGTCTCACCGGTCAATATGGACTGAGTCTTATTCTGCCCAG
>JARRPY010000040.1:0-11674 GCA_037382425.1 Deltaproteobacteria bacterium | reverse complement strand
CTTCCGCCTTGGCTTTGGCATCTTCTTCGGCTTTGGCTTTGGCCGCTTCATCGGCCTTGGCTTTGGCGTCTGCTTCCGCCTTTGACTTGGCTTCCGCGTCGGCTTTGGCCTTCGCCTCTGCTTCCGCCTTCGCCTTAGCATCTTCTTCGGCCTTGGCTTTGGCCGTTTCCTCAGCCTTCTTATCCACCTTGGGTTCGGCCTTCTCGGCTGGCGCCTTTTTCTCTTCTTTCTTAGGCTTGGCCGCTGGTTTTGCCTCGGCCTTCTTTTCTTTGGGGGCCTCCTTTTTGGCTTTGGCCGCCTTGGGTTTCGGCGCGGCCTCCGCTTCTCCGATCTCAAGATTGGGCTCGGGCGAAAGCGCAAGGAGATCCGCCTCTTCCAGCTCCATCACCTTCTGGACTTCTTTCACCTCTCCGGCGCTGCCGCCGTTGGTTAACAGGTCAATGAAAGATCGCACCAGTCTGACGGTCTCCGGGTGCCTTAAAATGAGAACGGAAGCACCGCTCATCAGATAACAGACGGCCCCCACCGCCTCCATCATGATCCCACGTCTCTCGGGATCACCCAGGGTCGGCGCCTCATCAAGACTCTGGCCCGCTTCCTTGCATTTCCAGATCTCGTTTCCGAGGTTGGAAATCATGGGCACCTGAAGCTTGTCGTCCTCCTGGGTCAAGGCCGCCATCATAATCCGTTCCATGACGGAATAGGAATATTCCAGCCCATACCCCAACCCTCCGGTGGTGGGATCCACCACGATCTTGTCGAGCTGGACACCCAGGTTCCCCAGAAGAATATTGAGCTGTTTGGCGAGGTTTACATCAATGGGTGAGGATGCGATGATCACATGGCCATAGCCGAGGGCGCTGGCGCCCACGCCTTTGTGGTTGGCCTCCTCAACGGGTCCCAAAGCGAGGTTCTTGCCTTGGCAGACCTCTGAGATTTTTTTCAGGACTTCCTCATCCTTGTCGTTGTTGGCTGTGCCCCACACAACCAAGGGCACATCAATGGCATCGGCGACCTTCTTGGCCACTTCTGCGGCCTCGTCGGCCCCCCGATCCATTCCGTTCGGGTCTGTACTTTTCAACTGGAGCACAATGATATCCGCACCATAGTCCTCGACACATTTCTTCGCCCATGCGTCGGGGGATGATATGACATCCTTAAATGGTGCAACGGCTGCTTCGGGCCACTCGTCTGACGGATCGTAGTCCCAGACTTCCATGGCAATCTTCGGCGGGTTGGGCATGTCCCCCTCAAAAAGATAAAACGGGTATGAATTATTCCCACCGAGGGTGATCGCGCCTTTACCGGCTCCGATGGTGGTTTCCCCTATTTTTCCTGAATAGGGCTGTTCGGGAATCTGAAAGGCCAATTTACTTACCTCCTTCTTGGATTTTTTGGTTCTCGATCAACGGCAGGCGTACGCGCCTTGCCGTCACTCCTCAACCATTTTATTCTAAGCAAACACGGTTAAAAAAATATCTGAAAGACTCATTTGTGAAAAATAGAACAAAAGCAGAGCAAAAAAATTCCTCTCCTTTTGTGAGGAATGCACCTAACCTACAAACAAACCGCCGGGCTTGTCAAGCAGTTTTTCCAATCATTTAAGGATGTTTATTCCTTTCATTTGGAATCCACATGTTGTTGATGCAGGCCTGAAATCCACAACATATAGTTTTGAACACCCTCAAATTTCTCTAAAATTATGTGTGCCCCAGCATGCGCGCTAGTCTATAATTTTGTCAAAAAGCCGGTACGCCGCCGCTACCGCCCGGCAGTCGGTGGTCAACTCTATGGTGGGCCTTCCTTCAAGATCGAATTTCTGCACGTCCGCGTCCTCGGGAACCATACCCAGGTATTCCATGTCATACCCTGAAACCGCTTGCTCAATGGCGTCGGTCTCCGCCACTTTAGCGCGATTGACCACAACCACCTTGCGATCGATATTGAGCGAGAGCGTGTCCGCCAATTCCACGATTCTAAAGGCGGCCTGAAGCCCGCGTCGGGTGGCATCCGACACCACGAGAAGGATCTCGATGTCGTTGGTGGTCAAACGGCTCAGATGTTCCATTCCCGCCTCATTGTCCATGACGATAAAGCGATAATTATCGATGAGTTTCTCGATATACTGGGTCAGGAGGGTATTTGCCGCGCAGTAGCAGCCGGCCCCCTCGGGCCTCCCCATGACGATCAGATCGAATCCGCTTGACTCGACGATCGCCTCCTGGAGCTTCATCTCCATAAAGACATCCTTGGTCATGCCTGTGGCCACACCCTTTTTCATCTCCTCCCGCGCCTGTCCCAGCGTTGTATCCACGTCCAGCCCCAATACTTCATTCAGGTTGGCATTGGCATCCGCGTCCACCGCCAAGACCGGGGTTTTTCCTTTCTCTACCAGGTATTTGATCAACCACCCCGCCATGGTGGTTTTGCCGGTTCCACCTTTACCCGCCAACGCAATCGAATATGTCATCTCACTCCCCCGTTTCTTTTGTAAGCCGTAAATTTTCGTTGCTATTTTGGCAAAAATTTTTTAAAATAAGCCGATTTGGCCCATAGGCTTACCATTATTATAAGTATTTAATATGACTGATAAAAATAATATATGGCCCCAGGTGAAAAAGGACCTGGAGCATCATATTCCTCAATCGGAATTCAAAAGATGGATTTCTGAAGCATCCCTGGCTAAAATCGATGCCGAGCAGGCCATCTTCGAGGTGCCGAATAAGTTCATCGCCCAGTGGATTGAAGAAAAATATTCCCGAACCATTCAGGCCATGTTCAAGCGCCATTTGAGCATCCAGCCCGACATCGTGTTCACCCATATCCATGGCGCCGTCAAAGACAAAGACAACACCAAAAACATAGGGCCCAAGTTCGCAGATTCAACCCCCGGAAATGACATCGACCCACTCAACACCTTCAACACCTTTGTCATCTCCGATTCCAACCGGTTGGCCTATTCGTCGGCGCTGAGCATGGCAACGGAAGGGTCCACTCAATACAATCCCCTCTACCTCTACAGCCCCTTAAGCGTGGGGAAAACCCATCTTCTACACGCCATCGCAAACCAGGTTCTCCTTCAAGGTCCCACGTCACAAGCGGTTTACTTTTCGTCAGGAAGTGCAATCCCCCCACTTCCGCCCCCATCGCAAGATCCCAACCACCCGGCACTCCGCCGAAGAAAAGGGTATGTCGACTGTCTCCTGGTGGATGACATCCATCTCTTGGCCGATTGCGCCGAAGCGCAAAAAGACCTCCTTTATATATTTGACCTTTACATGGAATTCAACAAAAGACTCACCATTACAGGCAATTCAGCGCCCAACAACATCAGCGGACTGAATCCCCAATTAAAATCCCGCCTCAAATCCGGCGTCATAACGGAGATTCGGCCCCCGGAACAGCAAACCACCATAAAAATCATCAAAAAGAAGGCCGAGCAACAAGAACTCAACCTTTCGGAAGACGTGCTCTTTTTCTTTGCCGGTTCCACCCCGAATCTAAAGGTGCTGCAAGAGACCATGCAAAGGATAAAGGCTCACCAGGAAATCACCGGAGAGGAAATTGATATATCCGCCGTTCAGTCCATTCTAACCCAAGCGGCCGTTCCCGATATAACGATACGCCAGATTCAGTCGGCCTGTGCTCGATATTTTAATGTTCCGCTGTCTGATTTATTGTCCCATAGAAAGGACCGGCATATTTCCTATCCCAGGCAGGTGGCCGTCTACCTATCGAGGACCCTAACGGATCTTTCTTTGAAAGCCATTGCCAAGGCCTTTGGCAACAAGCACCATACGAGTATCCTCTATGCCATAAATCGGATTGAAACCGAAAAGAAAAGAAAAAGACGAGTGATGAAAGATCTCAATGAAATACACAAAAGACTCGTGGTGTAGGTATATTGGTCGATATGCCCGGTACACTGAACAAAGACGTTTCAGTCTCAACAAAGGAAATATTTTACATAAGGGAACGGACCGCCTCATTGATCATAGTTTGAATAATTTTTTTATCTCTTTTTTGATTTTTTCTGTCTGAACTTTCAATGAGATAACTCGGGTATGAACATATTGACAAGCCCTTATTTTGGTTATGATTTTTTTATACATTCAAATAAAAAATAAAGAACCGGGAGGAAAAGCATGGAGATAAAAATTGACCGCAACGAACTCCTAAAAGCCGTCTCAAGGGTACAGAGCATCATTGAGAGAAAGAGCAATATGCCGGTCCTTTCCACGATCCTCTTTGCCACACAGGGTAAAGAAGGGGGCATTCGTATATCGGCCACGGATTTGGAACTCGGTTTTCAAGAAGCTGTCCCCGCCGAAGTCATTAAGGAGGGGAACACCACCATATCGGGGAGAAAACTCTTTGAGATACTGAAAGAGAGTAACGCAAATCAGTTCCATATAAAGGTGAAAGAGAATACCCGGGTATCGATTACGGATGGCGTTGCCCGCTTTGCGTTGGCGTGTATCCCCGCCGATGAGTTTCCTACATTCATGGAGCCCGAGGCAGTGGAAAGCATTCCCATAGAGGGAGAGACCCTCTGTGAGATGATCAATAAGACGATCTATGCCGTGACCCTAGAGGAGGCGGGATTCAAACTGTCGGGTGTTTTCACCGAAAAAAGAACGGATGATCAGGGCACCCACATGCTCCGGATGGTGGCAACGGATGGTCATCGACTTTCCCTCATTGACAAATCATTTCCCGGTCTCGAGACACTGGATATGGGTAACGGGGTGATGATTCCCAAAAAGGGGATGTCCGAACTGAATAAGATGGGAAATGAAGGGGGAGTGGTCCATGTGGGCTTTAAGGAAAAGAGATGCATCGCCAAGCGGGGAAAAACGCTTTTGATCATGCGGCTTTTGGAGACAAAATTTCCAGATTATCAAGCGGTCATTCCCAAAGGGGAGCAATCCGCTATCGAGGTAGACCGGATTTCCCTGTTGGAAGGGATGCGAAAGATGCTTATTTTGAGCAATGAACGCTACAGGGCCGTGAGAGTTACCTTGGAAAGCAATCAGTTGGACTTGATGTCAACGAATCCCGAATTGGGAGAAGCAGAAGAAAACATGAACATTGAATACAACGGGGAACGAATCGAGGCCGGATTCAATCCGAAGTATTTTATTGATATTCTCCAGTCCATGGAGAGCGAATCCGTCAACCTTTTTTTCAGCGACAGTTCGAAACCCTGTGTCATTAAGGGGGAACTGGATACGGGCTTTATCGGATTAATTATGCCCATGAGGGTTTAAGTATGTCAAAGAAAGAATGGAGTTATAAAGCATCTGATATCAAGGTGTTGGAAGGCTTGGCCGCAGTACGAAAGCGGCCTTCCATGTATATTGGGAACACCTCTTTTGAAGGGCTTCATCACCTGGTCTATGAGGTGGTGGATAACAGCATCGACGAGGCATTGGCGGGGTATTGTGATCGGGTGGATATCAAGATCCTCGGGGACAACAGCGTGGTGATCATGGACAACGGTCGGGGGATCCCGGTCGACCTCCATAAAGGGACCAATCTGCCGGCCCTCGAGGTGGTCATGACCAAACTTCATGCCGGTGGTAAGTTTGACAACAAAACCTACAGAGTTTCCGGGGGATTACATGGTGTAGGGGTTTCCGTGGTCAATGCCCTATCCGAGTTCATGCAGGTGGAGGTGTACCGTGACGGAAAGATCTACTATCAGGAATATGAACGGGGTATCACCAAATGTCCACTGGAGGTAAGAGGGAAAACCAAGGACAGTGGAACGAAAATCCATTTCATGCCTGATCGGGAGGTCTTCGAGTCTGTGGAGTTCGACTTCGAAACCCTGGCCAAGCGGATGCGGGAGTTGGCATTCCTAACCCAGGGGTTGCGCATTAAAATCGCAGATGAGCGAAGCGGCAAAAAGCGGGATTTTTTATATGAAGGCGGTATCCAGTCATTTGTGGACTATATTAATAAAAACAAAGAGGTCCTTCACGCAAAAGCGATTCACTACACGGGTGAGAAAAACAACATCGTCATTGAATTTGCGCTGCAGTACAACAACTCCTATAAAGAAAATATTTATACATTTGCCAATAATATCAACACGAAAGAAGGTGGTAGCCACCTGGTGGGGTTCAAGTCTGCGCTGACGCGTAGCATCAACTATTATCTCCAGAATTCGCCGCAAGCCAAGAACTTCAAACACAAGCTGTCGGGTGAGGATGTCCGGGAGGGTTTGACGGCGGTCATCAGCGTCAAATTGCCTGATCCCCAATTCGAAGGACAGACAAAGACCAAGCTGGGAAACAGTGAGGTGAAGGGATTGGTGGAGAACCTGGTCAATGAGGGGCTTGGCGCTTTTTTTGAGGAGAACCCTGCCGTAATCAAGGCCATTTTGGCCAAAGTCATGGATGCGGCCAGGGCCAGGGATGCGGCGAGAAAGGCAAAGGAACTGGCCAGACGTAAGGGGGTCTTATCGGATCATTCCCTTCCGGGGAAACTGGCCGACTGTCAGGAAAAGGATCCCTCCAGAAGTGAGATATTCATTGTGGAGGGAGATTCCGCAGGCGGGTCCGCAAAACAAGGACGGGATCGGAGAAATCAGGCGATTTTGCCCCTTAAGGGGAAAATACTCAATGTGGAAAAGGCCCGGTTCGATAAGATGATATCGAGCGAAGAAATTCGAATCATGATTACGGCCCTGGGAACGGGAATCGGTGAAGAGGATTTTGATATCGACTCCATACGCTACCACCGGGTGATCATCATGACGGATGCGGATGTGGACGGGGCCCATATCCGTACGCTTTTGCTGACGTTTTTTTACCGTCAGATGCCGGAGCTTATTGAAAGAGGATACCTCTATGTGGCCCAACCACCGCTCTACCGCATTTCCAATAAGAAAAAGAGCCTGTTTATCAAAAATGAAGAAGACTACAATAAGTTCGTGCTGGAGCGGGTCTCTGAAAACGAGAAAGTCTCTTTTTACAACGGAAAAGAGTTTTCGGGTCAGCGCCTGATTGCGCTCTTAAGCCGTTTGGTCCGGTTCTTCGACAACTTGGAGAAACTCCAAAGAAGAGGATACAGCAGAAAATTTATCGAATTCCTCCTTTTAAGCGGCGTCAAGAACAAGAGCCAGTTCAAGCAAAAGGAATTTATGGAGGCGCTTTTTAAAAAAATGCCCGAAGAAGGCTTTAAGGTGAGCGACATCGGTTTTGGAGAAGAAGACGGATGCTATGAGTTTCTCGTAGGCGAGACGAAAAACGGCGGCCAGACGTTCAGTGTGACCTGGGAGTTTCTATCCTCACCCGAGCTCAAGCAGGTGATGGCCGGTGCCGAGGATTTTTGTCAACTGAAAGGGGGCGGCTACCGAATCAGCGGACAAGGTGAAAAAGAGCGCATAGAGGATCCCAAAGTTTTATTGGATCAACTGATGGATAAGGGGAAGAAGGGGTTGACCATTCAGCGGTATAAAGGTCTGGGCGAAATGAATCCGGACCAGTTATGGTCCACCACCATGGACCCCGAAAAAAGAACGCTCATAAGAGTGAGAGTGGAGGACGCGGTCGAGGCCGATAACATCTTTACCGTTCTTATGGGGGATAAGGTGGATCCCAGGCGCGAGTTCATACAAAACAACGCACTGGAGGTGGAGGAACTGGATATATGATGCTCTCGCCCCCGTTTTTTCTTTTAGAAAGAAACTCAATGGAAGGAGAACCAGAGAATGATCTCTGATTTGAAATATGATTATGTGAATATTGAAGATGAGATGAGAAAATCTTATCTGGAGTATTCCATGAGTGTCATCGTGGGCAGGGCCCTGCCGGATATCCGGGACGGTCTCAAGCCCGTTCATCGGCGGGTGCTCTACGCCATGTACGAGCTTAGGAACACCCATAACCGGCCCTTTAAGAAGTCGGCGCGTGTGGTCGGTGACGTGATCGGTAAGTATCATCCGCACGGAGATACGGCGGTCTACGATACAATTGTCCGACTGGCCCAGGATTTTTCCATGCGCTACCCCCTGGTGGACGGTCAGGGTAATTTCGGTTCTGTGGACGGAGACCCACCGGCGGCCATGCGGTATACGGAAGTGCGGATGACCCGCCTGGCAGAGGATTTTCTCCTGGACATCGACAAAGAGACCGTGGATTTCATGCCCACCTACGACGACTCCATGATGGAGCCGATGGTTCTGCCCACGAGAATCCCCAATCTCCTGGTGAATGGGTCGTCCGGTATCGCCGTAGGCATGGCCACCAATGTGCCGCCCCACAATCTCAGCGAAGTCTGTCTGGCAGTGGAGCATCTGATCGACAATCCCCAGGCGGACCTGGATCATTTGGTTAAGGTCATCCCGGGACCGGATTTCCCCACCGCAGGATTTATTCTGGGAAGGCAGGGCATACTGGAGGCCTACCGGACCGGCCGGGGGATTATCAAAATCAGAGCAAGGGCCTTTGTGGAAAAGGTGGGCCACTCCCGGGAGCGGATCGTGATCTCCGAACTCCCTTACCAGGTCAATAAGGGGAAACTGCTGGAGCGAATCGCGCAGCAGGTCAGGGATAAGAAGATAGAGGGCATCTCGGAGGTGAGGGACGAATCCGACAAAGACGGGATGAGAATCGTCGTTGAGATCAAGCGGGATGGAAAGGCCCCGATAATTTTAAACCGGCTGTACAAGTTCACCCAGATGGAGGTCTCTTTCGGCATCATCTTTCTGGCCATCGTGAACGGCAAACCCGAGGTCCTTAACCTGAAGGAGATTCTCCAGAACTTCATCAACCACCGTCGCGAAATCGTGGTGAGGCGCACCATCTACGATCTAAACAAGGCCGAGGCCCGGGCTCACATCCTCGAGGGCCTCAAAAAGGCCTTGGATTCTCTCGATGAGGTCATCGAGCTGATTCGATCGTCCTCGGATGTCAAGGAAGCCAAGAGCGGTCTCATGAGCGAGTTCGAGTTGACCGAAGCCCAAGCCCAGGCCATCCTGGAGATGCGGCTCCAGCGCCTGACCGGACTGGAGCGGGAAAAGATCAATGAGGAGTATCGAGACCTGATAAAGGATATCGCCCGGTTTCGGGAGATTTTGAGCAACCCGGCGTTGGTGCTTCAGGTGATCAAAGAGGAAGTTCGGGCGACGCGGGAGCAATATGGGGATGACCGGCGGACCGAGATCCTGGATGATGTGGAAGACATCGATATGGAGGACCTCATCGCCGAGGAGGATATGGTCGTCACCATCAGCCACAGGGGGTATATCAAACGCAATCCCATCAGTCTTTACCGTGCCCAGCGAAGGGGCGGGAAAGGGATGACCGGGGCTAGGCCCGCCGAGGAGGACTTTGTGGAACACCTCTTTGTGGCCTCTTCCCACGACTACTTCCTATTCTTTACCAACAAGGGGAGGGTGTACTGGAAGAAAGTGCATGAGATTCCGGAAGGGGGCCGCATGTCCAAAGGCAAGGCCATTGTGAACCTTCTGGATCTCAAGAAGGGGGAGCGGGTGGCGACGATTCTTCCGGTGAGGGAGTTCGAGGAAGACAAATATGTGGTGATGGCCACCAAGAACGGGCTGGTCAAGAAGACGGCGCTGACGGCCTACAGCTATCCCAGGAGTGTGGGGACCATCGGCGTGAAGATCCGGGAGGAAGATGAACTGATTGCGGTGCGGGTGTCCAATGGCCACCAGGACATTTTCCTGACCACGCGGGAAGGAAAATCGATCCGGTTCAAGGAATCGGAGGTGAGAGGTACGGGACGCGTCACCTCCGGCATTATCGGCATTCGGATGCAGGAAGGAAACGAAGTGGTGGGGATGGAGGCCATCAGCGAGGGAGACACCATCCTGACGGTGACGGAGAACGGCTACGGCAAGCGAACCCGGACCGAGGAATATCCTACGCAAGGACGCGGGGGTCAAGGGGTCCTGACCATTAAAGCCACGGAAAAGAACGGGCCCGTGGTTTACTCGTACCAGGTAACGGACCAGGACCAGTTAATGATCATTACGGAACACGGTAAAATCATACGGTTGCGCGTGGCGGACATTTCCGTGATCGGGCGCAATACCCAAGGGGTCAAGCTCATTAATCTCGCCGAGGGTGAGAAGGTGGTCGGGGTGGCCAAGGTAATGGAGGATTAACATCCGCCACACAAAGGATTTTTTCCTAAAGAAAAGAGAAGGTGTGCACCAAGACGACATAAGCAGGGTGGCGGTGATCGGTGCCGGTAGTTGGGGGACCGCCATGGCCAACCTTTTGGCTGAAAAAGGAACCGGGGTGGACCTCTGGGTGAGGGAAGACTCGGTGTACCAAGACATCCTGGATAACCGCCGAAACGCGCTTTTCTTGCCTGGCGTCCATCTGTCTGCCGGTATCAGACCCGAGCGATCCGTGGAGACGGCCCTGGCGGGAAAAGAACTGGCCGTCATGGCCGTGCCCTCGCACGTATTCAGGGAGGTCCTAACGGCGCTCTGCCCCTATTTGGAACCAAAAACCGACGTCTTGATCCTTACCAAGGGGATAGAAACGGATACATTGATGCTCATGTCCCAGGTGGCGGGGTCGCTTTTAGACGAGGCCAGGATGATCCGCTTTGCCTGCCTGACGGGCCCGAGCTTCGCGCAGGAGGTTTCTCGACGCTTACCCACTGCGGTAACCATCGGGTGCGAGGATCCGGATCATGGGAGGACTTTGCAGCGTCTCTTTGCCACGGATTTTTTCAGGGTGTATGTGACTCAGGACGTGCTCGGAACCCAGCTGGGCGGTGCCCTGAAGAACGTCATCGCCATTGCCACCGGGACTTCGGACGGGCTTAATTTCGGGTACAACGCAAGAGCGGCCCTGATCACCCGCGGACTGGCCGAGATCACGCGTCTGGGCGTACGCATGGGCGCCGCGCCCGAGACCTTTTCCGGCCTGGCCGGCATGGGGGATCTGGTGCTGACCTGCACCGGGGAATTGAGCCGGAACCGAACCGTCGGCCTCAAGATCGGAAAAGGACTGACGCTTGAGGAAATCACCCGGAAGATGAATATGGTCGCGGAGGGGATTAAGAACACGGCCGCAGCCTACAAATTATCCAAAAAGCACGACGTGGACATGCCCATCACCGAAGCGGTATACCGGATTCTGTACGAAAATAAATCTCCTGAATCCGCGGTGAAAGAACTCATGTCCAGGGATCTCAAAGCAGAGACCCCGAACTTTAGAATTTAGAGCGCGTGCAGCAGACCGAAATGAGGTAAACCGAATGACGACGATACAGCCCAAGGGCGAGCCCATCAAGCAGGCCATCAAATGGATCTCCGATATGCGCGGGGAACAAGGGGAACGCCCCTATCATGAACTGATCGAGCAGGCGGCGGGCCGCTTCAATCTATCGCCTAAAGACGAAGAGTTTCTGAGGGCGTTTTATAAAAAAGAGACCTAACCGTCCAACATGTCCTCCCTTCTGAGCCGCCGGTAGATGGATGTGGTTACCCGCAGGTAAACCCAAAGGCCGATCACAAGAAGGGTAGCGCCCGATACGATCGGAATCCAGGACCCGAACCGATCCATGTATTTGACCCCCACCCAGAGGGAGGTCACGGAGACCAGTGCGACCCAAAGCGTCAGCACCGTGGCTGCGATCATGACCGACCAACTCAAAAATGCCTTGAGAGAGTAGGGCATCT
>JARRPY010000039.1:0-11696 GCA_037382425.1 Deltaproteobacteria bacterium | reverse complement strand
CTCAACTGCCGCCGGGAACTTCCAAGGGCCTGTCAAACATCTTGACACGGACATGGGGAAAGATTAAAAGGGAGCAGTTTTTCACTGTCTGAAAGCGGGGCGATTGAATGCGTAAGGTTCTCGGCGACTGGCTGAAAATATACGAAGATGAGATCGCCCTATTTTTATGGGTACTCCTTCTCCTCTTCCTCATCCGAACGTCCAGTATTCTCTTTAACAATTTTGCAGAAACGGCCTTTCTCAAACGGTTCGGCGTCGAATACCTGCCCATCGTCCAGGTCATCAATTCTTTTTCCACCTTCTTCATCATGGCGTTCATCACCGGGTTGATGGCCAAAATTCCCGGCAGCCGAATGCTGGGATACATGCTCCTATTCAGCGGGATATCGGTGGCTGCGCTGCGGTTTGTGGTTCCTCTGGGTTTCGAGCTCATTTATCCGGTGCTCTATGTTTTGAAGGCCCAGTATGAGGCACTGCTGGTCCTTTTGTTCTGGAACCTGTCCAACGATCTCTTCAATACGCGGCAGTCCAAGCGGCTTTTCCCGCTCATCACGGCTGGTGGGGTTGTCGGTGGTATCATCGGCAGCTTTGCCACACCTCCTCTCGCCAGGCTTATCACCATGGATAATCTCATGTTGGCCTATCTGGTGACCACGGTCATCGGTGCAATGGTGGTGAAGATGATGGGGACCCGATTTCCTGCGCTGTTGGTGAAAGAGCCCACAAAGAAAAAGCAGGGCAAGAAAAGGATGGCCTTTGTGCAGGAGTTCAAAGACATTCTCCCCCTGATGAAGCAGTCCACACTGGTGAAAATTCTCATCCTCCTGACGCTTCTCCCCAACGTGGCCATCCCCATCATCAATTATCAGTTTTCCTACGCCGTGAACGATACCTTCGCCACCCAGGGCGGCATGCTCGATTTTTTCGGATATTTCCGGGGGGCCATGAATATCGTCAGCCTGATTATTCTTCTCTTCGTGGGCCGGGTATACGGCAAATGGGGCCTGCCGATTGTCCTCATGTTCCACCCTGTGAATTACATGATTGCCTTTGCCGCCTTTCTCTTTAAATTTGATATATTCTCGGCCATGTACGCCAGGGTATCGACCAACGTCATCCGGACCACCATGAACAACCCGGCGCGGGCCGTCTTGATGGGTCTTTTCCCGGTGGAGTATCGGGCGGTAATCCGGCCGTTTCTGAGGGGGACGGTGGTCCGTATCGGCATCCTTGCGGGTTCCGGCATCATCATCGTCTCGGAGGGGTGGTTTCATCCCCGATACCTTTCCATCGCATCCATGATTTTTGTGGGCGGATGGATCCTGACCACGTTTTGGCTGAAAAAGAGCTATTCCAATATTCTACTCGACCTCATCACGCGAAACATTATCGATCTTAAATCCCTCGAGGACACGGATTTAGGGAGTGTCTTTGCCGACAAGAATATCCAGTCGAGGCTGATTCAGGATTTCGTCAATGCCAAAGGCCGGGATGCCCTCTGGTATGCGGAGTTGCTCAAGCCCCAGGGGATTCCTGATGTTGACGCCCATCTCCTACGGGTGATCGAACAGAACGATCATGATGCCACAAGGGTTAAGCTTCTCAGCCTCCTCTCCCCGGAGGTGGGCGAGGCGGCGGTTCCGGTATTAAAAAACCTGGTGGATTCCGAAAAGCCGGAACTGACCGTGGCGGCGGTTAAGGCGGCCAACCGGCTTGCACCCGAAGTATCCAAAGCGTTCAGCAAGGCGGTTTTTGAAAACCAGAAGGATCCTGAGGTGAAGGCCTATGCGGTGAGTGGCCTCTACCGAGTGGATCCGGAAAAATACAGGGAAGTCATCGATGGCTGGCTGGCATCGGAGCATCCGGCAGAGAGGCGGGCCGGCGTCATTGCCTCAGGAGAAAGCGAAGATCCCGCGTACATCCCCAAATTGAAGAGCCTTCTAAGCCGGGAGAGGGATGACACCATTATCCCTCACATTTTGACAGCCTTGCGGGGGGTAAAGGCTGAGGACGCCAATGAATTGGTCGCGCCCTACCTGACGCACCCAAAAGAACCGATTCGCCTTTCTGCGCTGGATGCCTTCGACATCACGGACGATGACACGTTGCGGTCCGTCATCAACTGCATGGGCGACAGATCCGAGAGTGTTCAACGGCTCGCCAGGAAAAAGATTGAGCATGCGGGATATGAAAACCCCGGGATCCTCGTGGAATCCTTGAATATCCCCAGGCGACAGGTGCGCGAGGGGATTTTTGATCTTCTGGATACCCTGGGCATCAAGGAATTGGACATTATTAAATTCGCAAGATCCCGGGCCGAGCACTGTTACCATGTTGTGGCGGAAATCGAGGCACTGAAAGATCTTCCCGAATCGTCGGAAAGAGATCTTCTTATGGCGCATTTGGAGAACAAAAAACAGGTGGGGATCGAGACCATGCTGCGCGTGTTGGCCACCGAGGATCGATCGGGCAGAATGCGAGCGATCTGGCGGGGGGTATTTTCCGCGGATCAGCGTCGGAGATCAAACGGCCTGGAGGCCTTGGATGATCTGCTGGATGCCTCCCTTTCCAAGGTGATGCTCCCGCTTATCGAGAATCTCTCCGCACAAGAGACCCTGGCTGTGGGGAAGAAGAACTTTAAACTGCCCAATTTTGACAAAATTGACATCCTGCCCTATCTTCTTGAACAGCAAGACTGGGTCACCCAGGTGCTGGTACTCTATTATCTTTCCAAGCACGGCTTGGATGGGGTGGATGAAGCGAATATCGGCCGACTCGTGAATTCGGACACACCCCACGTGCACGAGATGGCGCGGATCGTCAGAGACACCCAACAGATTGAATCCGTCACTGTGGAGGAAGAAATGGAACCCGAAATTTCTATTCCGGACAAAATCCTGCGGCTGAAAGGGATCAATATATTTGAAGGTCTTGCGGTGAGTGAATTGGGCGCAGTGGCCTCCGTGACAGAGGTGGTGGACTATCCGGCGGGAGAGACCGTCATCAAAGAAGGTGAGGCCGGGGAGACCATGTACCTGGTTATCGAAGGAGAGGTTTCTGTTATTAAAGAAAGGGGAGAAGCGTCAGAAGATGAAATGGAGCTGGCCAAAATAGGTGCCGGAGATTATTTCGGAGAGATGGCCCTGTTCGAGGATAGTGTGCGATCCGCCAGCATCCGGACGGATCAAAAATCTCGTTTTCTGGTCCTCCATAAACAGGAGTTTACGGAAATTGTTCGAGAGTATCCCCAGATTGCCCTCAGCATCTGCAAGGCCCTCAGCGGACGACTCCGGGAACTCCATAAGAAAGTGGAAGGGGAGGATAGCTGATATTTTCCAAGATCGGGCACACTCCTAGAGTTGGCTCGTCCCATAAAATGCCGTTTAGCGGCCCGCCATGGCAAGACCTTGACGGGTGGGCCAAACCCGCCTCAGGCAGCGGTGAATGCGCTCGCTGAGCATCTTCAATCTGAAGCAATCCCTCCTGTGATCCGCGCACGGGATTTGAGCAAGAATAGCGCTCGACTCAGGGTCTGTTCCCATGACTTACCCAAAGAGGTGTCGCAGGCCCGAGCGTTCATTCTCCGAAGGCCTTCGGCGAATCGGCTCTCCCAAAAATATCTTGTTTAATCGAGTACGAAAAAGTAAAAGCAACTACCCATGCGAAATCTTGATTTGTATCTGGATAGCGTCGATCAGGATGAAGGTGACCAAAAATACAGGGTGAACGTCCGGTTATCCAGGACCTACGATGACTCACTCACCCTGTGGTATGCCGTCCCCTACACCCAATGGGCGTATTGCGCCCTTGAGCCCATGGATTCGTTTGTGGTGGCCGCACTCCTCAAGGCCATGGAGGATCAGGCCACATTGCGCGTGCATGGTCCTGTGTCCACCTCTCTGTTGGACAACTTGGAAGAATTCCAACTGATTTTCAGTCTGTGGTTTCCGGATAAATACGCCCGGATTGATATTGTGGCGGACCGTGAAGTGGACGCACAACCCATCAACAACCGGGTCATGCTCAGTTTTTCAGGCGGGGTTGATGGCGCATTTTCCGCTTTGAACCACATCCTTAAAAGGGGACCGATCAAGCGGAAACGGTTTGATATGAACGCCGTTCTTTATATCGAAGGATTTGACGTGAATATCGACCATGATGCCCAATGCCGTGCCGTGGCCGCGCGAAACCGTTTGCTTTTAGCACCCCATGGGGACTTGACGTTTTTGAACGTCCGAACGAATCTCAAATATCTCCTTTCCATCAAACGATTCTGGGCATCCCACGCCTGTGTGATCGCATCTGCCGCGTCCCTGTTTCGCAACATCTCGGGTGGATGTCTGGTGGGGAGCAGCCATTCCTATTTGAACCTGAATCCGTGGGGAAGCCATCCCCTGACCGATCGGCTGCTCTCCAGCAACAGTTTTCAGATTCATCATGATATGGTGTTTACCCGAATGGAGAAACTGCGGGCTCTGCTACAGTGGCCCGAGGCACTCGAAAATCTCAAAGTCTGCTGGGAGGGGCAATACCGCTATGATACCTCCCCGGATACCAATTGCTGTTCGTGTGACAAGTGCATCCGGACCATGTTGGCTTTCAGGGCGTTGGGCCGGGAAATCCCTTCGAGCTTTCCCGATCCACTGACACCGGAAAAAGTCAGACACCTTTCGGAAAAGCGATTTGACTGGTCACGGCTGGTTTTCTTGATTGAGATTTTAAAGACAGCCGAACAGGCCGGAAAGGCCGATGATCCCCTCTTCATGACGCTTAAGGAAGTCATCGGTGACCGACGGCCCGAAGATTATCCCAAGTAATGGTTCCGAACGATTAGACTGGAGTTCAGATGATGAAGGTAACCTATATTTATCCCCCGCTCTTCAAGCCGTTCTACCCCATGGCGACACGCATCATAACGGAAAATCTCCTGAGGGACAAAAATCTGGCAGTGGACTTCAGTGACATTCCCGTGACCACCTATCAATCCGGCGTGGATAAACACCTCTATGATGCGATCATGGATCATGCGCGGGCCCATTTCGCACCCAATGTCGTCGCCTTCATGGAACAGAAATATATGGTGTACAACATCTTCTACGTGTTCATGGCGCACGGATATTATAACGACACCATCCTTCAGGACCATGACAGTGACATCCAGATTGTCTCGGTATTGAATTTCTGCGATCTGATCATTGTCAAGCACCTGCTGGAGAGGGGAAAACGGGTGGTCTTGGGCGGCGCGCTCATCAATATCAAGCTGTACCCCTTATTTGTGCGTCATTTTTTGGAGGCCATGGGGGTTGATCCGGACACATTGCGAGACAACCTGATCATCGTTTCCGGGAATATCGATCTTACCACGGATCTCTATGCCGTCATCAAAACCTGGAAGGATGCGGATATTTCATCCAACGACTACGGCACGGTGTTTGACTGTGAGCGGGATTTTCTGCGGCAGTATTATTCCGCTACCCCTTCAACCCCAGTTCACTTCGGGTTCAATAACCGGTGCTGGTATGGGAAATGTAAGTTCTGTACCTATCGGGAACTGCCCGCCATGGACTTTCTGAGCCGGGTGTCAACAGATAAGATCGTCGCTTATGTCCGCCGCATGATGGACACCTGTGGGTCGCACCAGCTTCGCTTTATTGATTCCTATTTTCGGTTCAATTCAACGAAAGTGGAAGACATATTGAAAGAGATCGATGACTATAACATTACCATTTATACGGGCGTTATGCTTCTTAAAGACAAGCGGTATATTGATTTTATCAACCGGCATGTCAATTGCCTTCTCATTGGATTGGAATCCACCTCCGACTTTTCCTTGAAATATGTGGATAAAGGATATGGGTATGCGGATATTGAAAAAGCAATTGAGCAGATTATCCAACACATGAGCAGAGATGTGTTCCTGGAAATTTCCGTTATTATGGATCTGCCGAGCAGAGATGCGGCGGATGTTCAAAAAAACTACGAGCAGATTGCGGATCTAAAAAACCGTTTGGCCGATGCGGGTTTTAGGGTGGCGGTCCACATGAACATCCTGAGCGTCTTTCCGAATCTCGAGCTTTTGTGCCAGAAAGAGGGCCTGCTTACGCATTCCTTTGACCCCGAAGAAATGGCCGTTTCGACGGGAAAAAATCTGTTGATCGACTTCTTGAGAAAGGCGGGGATGGATCGAGCGTTGCTCCTCCCTTCACGCCGTCTTCTCAAGGACGAAGACAACCGGTATGGACTCACCTACGGATACATCAGTTCAGATACCGCGGTGATACGGCGCGATATCAACGGAAACCGGCTCCCATCCGATCTAGAACTGATAGATGAAGGGATCATGACGGACATACTGACCAGGACAAGTCGTAAGGGTTAACTTTTTTACGCACATCACCCTCGTTCCTCTATGGGGATGTAATCCATTTCCGTCAAACCCGTATAGATCTGACGTGGACGGTGAAGCTTCCATTTGGGATCGTCTACGCTTTCCTTCCACTGGCTGATCCAACCGGGAAGGCGTCCGATGGCAAACATGACCGTGAACATGTTGAGTGGGATCCCTATGGCCCTTAAGACAATACCGGCATAGAAATCCACATTGGGATATAAATTGTGATCAATGAAGTACGGGTCTTTTGTGGCGGCTTCCTCGAGCTTCTTGGCAATGGGCAAGAGGGGATCTTTGCGATTGAGCTTCTTTAAGACCTTGTTGCAGACCTTTTCCATGATACGGGCCCGGGGATCGTAGGTCTTATAGACGCGATGACCGAACCCCATAAGACGGAAGGGGTCTGTTTTGTCCTTTGCCCGCGCGATGAAAGGGGTCGGATCTCCCCCGCTATCGTGGATTTGCTGGAGCATCTCTATGACCGCCTGGTTGGCGCCGCCGTGAAGGGGGCCCCAGAGCGCACAGATGCCCGCCGATATGGCTGCATACAGGTTGACCCGGGCACTTCCCACCAGACGAACGGCTGCCGTGGAACAGTTCTGCTCGTGATCTGCGTGTAAAATCCAGAAGACGTTCAGCGCGTTTACGATGTCCGGATCCACCGTATAGGGTCGGACCGGGGAGTCAAACATCATGTGGAGAAAGTTGGCACAATAGGAAAGGTCGTGACGGGGATATTCCAGTTTGTGACCGAGTGAGATCCGGTAAGACATGGCGGCCAGGGTTCTTACCTTGGAGAGGAGCCGGGTGACCGTGATGTTGATTTCTTCCTCTTCACTCCTTTCGGGTATGGTGGGATAAAAGGCCCTCAGCGCGTTCATCATGGATGAAAGAATTCCCATGGGATGGGCATTCCTCGGATAATTTTCAAAATAGGCACGCATGTCTTCGTGGACCAAGGAGTGATCATTCAGCAGGACGGAAAAGCGAGCCAACTCGCTCCTTGTGGGCAGTTTGCCGTTGATGAGGAGATACGCCGTTTCAGTGAAAGTCGACTTTTCCGCCAGTTGTTCCACCGGAATGCCTCTGTACCGCAAAATACCCTTTTCGCCGTGCATGAAGGTAATGCTGCTTTCACAACTCCCGGTGTTGGCATAGCCCGGATCAAGCGTAATGAGGCCGGTTTTCGCTCTGAGGGTGGTGATATCAATGGCTTCTTCGCCCTCAGTCCCGGTGATCAAGGGCAATTCATACGTTTTTCCGCCAACAATCAATTTTGCTGTTTTTTCCATGTCGTTCTACCTTAATTGGGTTCAGCCCAGTTTCACGTCAAAGGGTCCGAACCGCCAATGATTTTGCGCGTCTTGAATGCTGAGCTATTTTTCTCCCTTAGCATTCTCCTCAATATAATGGATAATTTCCCCTGTGGTGGTGCCTGGACCAAAAATCTCCGCAATCCCGGATGATTTTAGGGCAGGGATATCTTCGTCCGGTATGATGCCGCCGCCGATAACCAGGATATCGGTGATGCCCTTTTCCCCCAGCAATTCCATTACTTTGGGAAAGAGGTAGTCGTGGGCGCCGGAAAGGATACTCATGGCGATCACATCCACATCCTCCTGAACCGCGGCTTCAACGATTTGGGAAGGCGTCTGCCTGAGTCCCGTGTAAATCACCTCCATTCCTGCATCCATCAGCGCGGACGCCACCACCTTGACGCCTCTATCATGCCCGTCAAGTCCCGGTTTCGCCGCCAGTACTCTTATTTTTCTTTCTTTTCCCATAGTTTAATCTCCGCTCACTCCTTTGTGCCGCATGCACCGTCATATCGCCTCGGTGTTTAGTTCCCGAGGGTATTGACCTGTTGATACTCCCCGAATACGCCCCTGAGAACATCGCAAATTTCCCCCAGTGTCGCGTAGGTTTTGACGGATTCCAGTATGAATGGCATCATATTATCCGCTCCTCGAGCCGCGGTCTCGAGGGCCGCCAAGGACTGCTTTACCTTATCATTATCCCTTTCGGATCTGAGCTTTTTCAGGTGCTCAGTTTGTTCTTTTTGGACCGACGGATCGACTCTCAAGAGATTTCCCGGTCTTTCCTCCTCCGCCTGGAAGCGATTCAGGCCTATCACGATGCGATCCTCCTTCTCAATGTCGCGCTGGTAAGTGTAGGCACTGTCCTGGATCTCACGCTGGATATAGCCCTTTTCGATGGCTTCCACCGCTCCGCCCATTTCGTCGATCTTTTCGATGTAGGCTTTTGCCCGGTCGTAAATCTCTCGGGTTAGGGTCTCCACATAATAAGACCCGGCCAGCGGATCCACGGTGTCCGTAACCCCTGTTTCATATGCGATCAGTTGTTGCGTCCGTAATGCAATCTGTACCGCCTCCTCCGAAGGGAGGCAAAGCGCTTCATCCATGGAATTGGTGTGTAGCGACTGCGTGCCGCCCAACACCGCGGACAAGGCCTGAAATGCCACCCTTACGATGTTGTTTTTCGGCTGTTGGGCCGTCAGGGTACACCCGGCGGTCTGGGTGTGAAACCGGACCATCATGGATTTGGGATTTTTGGCCTGGAAGCGTTCCTTCATGATATTGGCCCACAATCGTCGTGCCGCACGGTACTTGGCCACCTCTTCGAGGAAATCGAGGTGCGCATTGAAAAAGAAGGACAGCCTGGGACCGAATCGATCCACGTCGAGCCCGGCATCCAAGGCAGCCTGCACATAAGCGATGCCGTTGGCCAACGTAAAGGCAACTTCCTGGACCGCGGTGGCCCCGGCCTCACGGATATGGTATCCGCTGATGCTGATGGTGTTCCAGAGGGGGATTCTCTCAGAGCAGAATGAAAAAATCTCCGTAATAATCCTCATGGAGGGCTTTGGAGGGAAGATATAGGTGCCCCGGGATGAATATTCCTTTAGTACATCGTTCTGTATGGTTCCCCTCAGTTTTTCGAGCGTTACCCCCTGCTTTTCCGCCACTGCCATGTACATGGCCAGAAGAATCGCCGCGGGCGAATTGATGGTCATGGAGGTGCTCACCTGATCGAGCGGGATCTGGTCGAAAAGGACCTCCATATCTCGGAGGGAATCGATGGCCACGCCGACTTTGCCCACCTCTCCGAGCGCCATCTCGTGATCGGAATCATATCCAATCTGTGTGGGAAGATCGAAGGCAACGGACAATCCGGTCTGTCCCTGATCCAGTAAAAACCGGTATCGTTTGTTGGATTCCGCAGCAGTGGCAAACCCCGCATACTGGCGCATGGTCCAGTATCGTCCCCGATACATGGTGGGCTGAACACCCCGTGTAAATGGATATTCACCCGGAAGCCCGATCTCGGAAAGATAATCGGCATCCGAAAGGTCCAAAGGCGTGTAGACGCGATGGATGGGAATTTTAGAGGTGTTCACAAATTCCGGTTTTCTCTCCGGTCGCTTTTGGATTTTCTCTTCCACTTGTTTGGCCCATTCTTTGAGGACGTCCTCGAGATTTGAAAGGCTGTTTTGATTCGACATGGATACCTCCTTGAGGGATTTACCGGAATTGCGCTACTTTCTCTCTCAATCCTTCATCCCAGCATGTTTGCTTTTTTGCATAAAATCATAAAGATAGGGCAATCAGGACTTATATGTCAATCCCAAAATCCGCGATCGTTTTTGTGCGATGGGGTTGTTTGAGCCATTTGGCCGCAAAAAATATCTCCGAGAGCCTGCTGGTCCCAGGCGCCAGCTATTTTAGACGTCGCATGCGATGCACGTATGGGTGAATCTTATTCATCGATGAATGCGAGCACACCTGTCCCTTTACGGCGCCATTTGCCTCAATCCCGCACCGATTATGTTACGTATGCGCAAATTCCCAACTCTTCAACCGCACATGAGAAAACAGTTTTCGAAGACTGCGTCTCACTTTCAAATACACAGACCGGCCATGGAACACAATCTTACCAGCAGTACTATACAGCTTCCAGCGAAGCGTCTGGACCTGATGACGATGCCATGATTCATCTAGTGTGCTCAATATGAACAACCGCCCTATGTTATACGCCAATACACCAATACGGAAAAACACTGCATTGGCCTCAAACTGTCCACACGGCATCCGTTCCATCCCAAAACCGATCTTCAATTCCTTGATCCGGTTTTCACTACACTCCCCACGCTGATTGTACCACTTTACCACCTCTTCTGCCGATTCGTGTCGATTCGTGGCAATGACCGTGTATCTTTCCAAACTCTCTTCACTACCAAACAGACTCCCTTGAAAAGGCCGTCGGATCACAATGAGACGAAACGCTTTTTTCGTCTTATTCATGCAGTGCACCGTCTCCGCAATGAACCCCTTCTGATACGGACGCCACTCATCGTCTCTAATCGTCCGTATCACGTTCTCCACCGCTTCATCCAGATCTCCCCCAATTGCATAGGCTATCCCGTTTTTGTGACAGTAATTAATCACATCCGCTTGATATGCCGCGCTATCCGCACGAAACGCTTTGATCTTCTTCCCCTTCGGCATTTGACGCTCGCAGTACTTCAAAAACTCCAGGTTCCTCGCCCCCGGCGAATCGTTCCCTTCACGAAATTCATCGCCCACAATTAGACCGTTTTCCCCAAGATGCCCGACCATCGGCATATACCCCCTGTACCCCTTGTAGGTCATCTTCGCCGTTTCCTTCTCCGACTCAATACCTGTCGCATCAATATCCAGCGTGTATTCCTTACTTTTCTCCTCCTTCAGGCATCGTTTCAATATCCGACGGTTCACCGCCCCAACACCTTCAAGTCCGCCGTTTTGACCACTTCGGCGCAGCCAATCACCCGTTGCATCCGTTGAGGGCATTCTCCTCAGTGGAAGAATCTCCCGTAAACCCGCGTCGTTCCTGATCTCTCGGATATCTTCCAGGGACCGGCCACCGCCATTCAGCATCAATACAAGCGGAAAGACATGCTCGCTCGCCAGGTATCCAGCTCCACTGCCAGGCCCTGGCATATCCCTATCCAGTGCCTTCATCAAACCAAGACCCACCGCAAACTCACCCAACAGGGCCAACCCGGCGTGCGGGGTGATCATGTCTTTCGTCATTTCCAGCTTGAAAGGAAGCACCGTTTGCCTTATCATCATTTTTCACCTCGTTGGTTCAGGTTAACTTGTTTGCTTTCATTGTATATCTACCTGATTCAACGAGGTTTTTCAACCTATTCCACTATAAATATCACTCCAATCGCGGATCTTGGGTCATAAGACATTAAAAAAATTGAGACGTCGGCGTAGGCGTTTTCCATGCACACCAAAGG
>JARRPY010000038.1:0-11708 GCA_037382425.1 Deltaproteobacteria bacterium | reverse complement strand
CTCCAGCATCCGGTTGCGGGACATGCTCACCAACTCTCCGGTCCCTAAGAGTTCAGTAAACTCATACGGGTCGTCCGGACGCACCGTATCATTGTAGACCTGCCCAAAGAGTCGGCTGCCGTGGGCGAAGGGAATGAACTCCTCCCAGTACACCCTCTCCCACTTCTCAAAAATCTCTTGCCTGCGGCGGATCTCCTGTCCCAGTTCATCATCTGACAAAGCCGTCAGGTCCGTGGCGCCGAGACGATCACCCGCTTTTATCATCTCCGGGATGAGTTCTCCCTCGATCCTTTCCCGAAGGCTTTGGAGGTTTTCATAACTTCTCCTCAGGCTCAGGTACCATGATCGGCTGTAGTATCCTTCCTCATCTTCGGTGGTGGTGATGGGCCTGGACTGGAGGGTAAACAGACGCTTTTTCTGATAAGTCCATTCCACATCCTGGGGCGCGCCGAACACCGCCTCCGCACCCAATGCCATGGTCAAGACTTCGACGACGTCGTGCCCATTGAGCGGGGGCGCTTCGGCCTTTCGGGCGGGCAAAGATGCGAGCCGAACCCCGGTTGGGGTGGGGACCACCGTCTTTTCTCGCTCCGCAGGGGTGTGGGAGATCACCTCTTTGCTGGCGCGATCCAAGATCCAGCGGTCCGGGGCCACAGTACCGTCCACCATGCCCTGGTTGAGACCGTACACGCCCTCAACGACCGCCTGGGTGGGATCATTTGGATTTCGACAAAAAGCCACGCCCGATCGGTCTCCCAGGACAATCTCCTGGACCACCACCGCCATGGTGCTTTCGTCTGTGTCCAATCCCAATTCCTGGCGGTACAGGAGGGCTGCATCCGACCACAGAGAGGCCCAGACCTTTCGGATGTGTTCCAGAATCGCCGGCGTGCCCTTGATATTGATATAAGATTCATGCAGGCCGGCAAAAGACGCACCGGCCGAATCCTCTCCAGGTGCGGTCGACCGCACCACGGTCGACACATCTTTGAAAGGCTTCTCTATGGCCTCCGCCAGTTCCTTTTCTAACGCGCCGGGAATCGGCGTATTTAAGAACATGTTTCGAATCCTGAGGGAGGCGTCCCACAGCTCTTCCCACCGCATGTCCTCGAAGTTTTTGCGATGCAACTCCAGTGCGATCCGCTCCCCGAGGCCCGTGGTCTGGAGGTATCGGCTGTACGCCACGGAACTGACGCATACGGCATGAGGCACCTGAAAACCGTGGGCAAAGAGCACGGCCAGGGCAAACCCTTTCCCGCCCACCCGCTGACGGTCCTCCGGCTGTATATCTTCGAGCTTAAAGACGAGACTCATGGCGTCATATGGACTTCCATCACCTTCTGGAAGGTACTGACCAGGTAAAAGGTGTTTACGGTAAGGCCCAATAGGGCACAGGTGGGAGAATGAACGAACATCTTGAGATGGGGGTGTTTCTCAAGATAACGCCGGATGACGGCATCGCGTTCACGGTCATCCACCTCACCGCTCCGACCCACGGCCGTCACGGCCCTGGCCTGGTGAAAGTCCGACACGGCATTGGACCGGCTGTCCACCAGGAGGGCTGCCCGCGGATCGGCGGCCAGGTTGGCATATTTTCGGGTGGACCGGGAGGTGGCAAAATAGAGCTTTTTGAGATCTTCGGATGCCACGAACGCCACCAGGCTGGCATAGGGCGCCCCTTGGGCCTGGGTGGCCAGGACCGCCAGCGGCTGGAATTCCAACAACTCCCGGATCTCTGTAATTACTGCTTCTTCTCGTCCCATCTTTGCCCCAATACATAGATTCAGAATACAGAAGTCAGAAGTTAGAATCTCTGACCTGGCCCTGAGGAGCAGGTTTTTAACGTCAAAATAAAGGTGAATTGCTCTGAATATGTTGAAATTGTGAGGAATCAGAGACTACGAAACTTGAACGATTACAGTCCCGCGGCGGCCATGATCTCGGGCACCACCTCTTCTTTGCCGATGGCCATGATATGCACGCCGTGGCACATCCTCTCCTCATGGATCCGCCGGATCATACGGCCGGCAATCTCCACTCCCTTGGCGAGGGCTTTTCCTTTGCCTGCGGAGGCCATCTCATCGATGAGGTCCCGGGGCACATTCACCCCGGCCACGTTCTTATTCATGAACCGGGCCATGGGCGCAGAGGTCAGGAGAATAATCCCGGCCAACACCTTCACCGGGAACTGCCCGGCATATGCCATAAAAACCTTGAACCGGTCCAGGTCGTACACGGCCTGGGTCTGGATGAACTCGGCCCCGGCCTCGACCTTTTTCTCGAACTTAATCTTTTGCGGTTCAAGGGGATTCGCCTCGGGGGTCACGATGGCCCCCGCACAAAATGCCACCTCTCCGTCCAGCTTGTTCCCGCCCAGGTCTTCTCCCTTCTCCATTCGCCGTATGGCGGCCACCAGCTGGCTCGAATCCAGGTCGAACACCCCTTTGGCCTCCTTGTGATCGCCGAACATCACCGCGTCACCGGTCAGGCATAACACGTTGGTGATGCCCCGCTGATAGGCAAAGAGGAGATCGGCCTGAAGGGCCATCCGATTGCGGTCCCTGCAGGTCATCTGGAGGATCGGCTCCCCGCCCATCTCTTTGACCAGCAATGCGCCGCCCAGGGAGGGAAACCGCATCACCGAACTCTGGTGATCCGTCACATTCATGGCGTCCACCCGGTCTTTGAGCAATTCAATGTGGTGGGCCATTTTATCCAGGTTGGTCCCCTTGGGTGGGGCCACCTCGGAGGTGACCACGAATTTTCCTGAGCTCAGGGCCTCTTTGAACGATGACGACGGCATCTCAAACCTCCAATCTCAATTTCCCCGGCGTCAACTCGGCCTGGTGGTTGCGGGGTTTTTGCAGCTTCCGCATGGCATCCAGCCGGCCCAGTTCCTCGAGCCGGTTATAAATAAGGGTCCAGGCGCAGTCCTTGTTGGCGTCGATCTCGCATTTGCCGTTGTTGGTCCCCCCGCACGGCCCATTCACCAGGCCCTTGTGACAGGAGGTCACCGGACAGATCCCACCGGTCTCTCCCAGGATGCAATCCCCGCACTGGAGGCACACCTCGTTGAATTCTCCGGGCGCCGTCTCCTTTCCGATGAAGAGGGTATCCAGTGCCGGGACCACGAGTTTTCCCGAATGTCGGGCGATGTTCTGGACACCGAAGGCGCAAGTCATGATCAAGAGCGCATCCGCCTGGGCCATCTGGGCCCCGTATTCGTCCAGGGCTTCCCTCGTCAGGTTGTCACAGGCCACCGCCAGCACCGTGTCTCCGGTGATCAGTTTACCCTTTTCCGAGAGCGCCGACTTCATGGCCGCCACCTCCGGCGCACCGCCCGTCTGCGTCAGCGTCGTACACGTGCCGCAGCCGATGATAAAAATCCGCCTCAAGCCCTCCAGGAGCCTATCCAGCTCCTCCTCCGGCTTTTGTTGCGTAATGGATCTGATCATCTCTATGCCCTCTCCTTTTCCAGGTCACACCTGAGGCACCGGGTGGCCTCCCGAAGCGCCTGCTCCTTGGTGAGTCCCTTCTCGATTTCCCTGAAGTCTCTCACCCGTTCCCGAGGGGTTTCCAGTTTAACTTTCTCCCTCGGCCTATCCTCGGTGCTCTCCTCATCCAGGGCAAGCCCGGTCCTTTCCTCCAGCGCTGTCTTCTCATCCGGAATCCGGATCCTGCCGGTATCCCCTTGAAGATAGTTGTGGATGGCCAGGGCGGCCCGTCTGCCCGAGGCAATGGCCCGGATCAGGTAGGTGGGCCCGGTGGTAAAATCACCGCCCGCAAAGACTCCCTCGATATTGGTGGCCAACGTATTCTCATCCACGGCCAGGGTCCCCCACAGGGCCCGTTCCAGCTGCACGTCTTCCGATAGAAAGGACGGGTCCGGGGCCTGACCGATGGAGATAATCACCGTATCCGCCGCCACCACCTGGGTAGTGGTCTCATCAAAGGCGGGATTGAATTCCCCTTCGTCGTCAAAGACCGAGGTGCAGCGCACAAATTCGATGCCGGTCACTCGGCCGTCTTCGCTGATAATCCGCTTAGGTCCCCACGAGGTATTGATGGCAATCCCCTCATCCATGGTCTCCTCGATCTCTTTATCCCATGCGGGCATTTCCACCCTGGACTCCAGACAGAATATCTGCACATCCGCGGATCTCTCCCCGGCGGGGTCGGCCTCGGCCGCAAGCCGGGCCGCAGTCCTGGCCACATCCATGGCCACATTTCCGCCCCCCACCACCACGGTCTTCCCTTTCACCGACACTTCCCGGCCCATTCTGACGTCGGTCAGAAATGTAAGCCCGTAGGCCAGTCCGTCCAAGCCCTCCTCTTCTCCGGGAATGCCGATCCGTTTGCTGGCCTGGGCACCGGCCGCAATAAACACGGCATCAAAGCCCTCTTTCATCAGATCGTCCACCGTATGCCTCGCGTCGATGGGGGAGTTGGTTTTAATCTGAACGCCGCAGGACTCGATATACGCGATCTCCTCTTCAATCACCCCACGGGGGAGCCGAAACTCGGGGATGGTAATCCCCAGCATCCCCCCGGCCACGGGCTGGGATTCATGCACCACGGTCCGGTATCCCATTTTGGTGAGAAAATAGGCGCAGGTGAGACCCGCAGGCCCGCCCCCCACCACGGCCACCTTCTCTTTCCGGGTCACGGGCAAGGGTTCTTTGGCCTTGCCGATGTGATCAAAATACCAGTCCGAGGCATATCGCTTGAGGGAGCGGATGGCCACGGGTTCGTCCAGTTCGCCGCGACGGCACTTAAATTCGCAGGGGTGGATGCAGATCCGGCCGCACACCGCAGGAAAGGGATTTCGCTCCCGGATGATGTCCACGGCCTGCTCATTCTTTCCCATGGCGATGGCCGCCACATAATTGGGCACATCGATTCCGGCGGGGCAGGCGTGCTGACACGCGGAGATGACCATGGCATCGCACGTGGCCCCGGCGCAGCGATGCTCCAGGATATGATCCTCATACTCCTTAAGGAAATACTTGAGGGTGGACAGCGCCGGCTTGGCGCACGTCTGGCCCAATCCGCACAGGGAGGATTCCGTAATGGTCGCCCCCAACTCGGAGATGGTCTCGATATCCTTGAGCCGGCCCTCCCCCCGGGTGATCCGGGTCAGGATCTCCAAAAGCTGGGTGGTGCCCAGGCGGCAGGGGGCACACTTGCCGCACGATTCAGACTGGGTGAAACTCAGGAAGAACCGGGCGATCTCCACCATGCAGTTGTTTTCGTCCATGACCACCATCCCGCCGGATCCCATGATGGCGCCGATCCGCTGCAGGGTATCGTAGTCGATGGGCAGATTGAGGTATTGAGACGCCACACACCCGCCTGAGGGTCCCCCCATCTGCACGGCCTTGAACTGCCGTCCTTTGGGGATGCCCCCGCCGATGTCAAAGACCACCTCCCGGACCGTCACGCCGATGGGCACCTCCACGAGCCCCGTGTTGTTCACCTTGCCGGCCAGGGAAAAGATCTTGGTGCCCTTGCTCTTCTCCGTGCCCACCTCCCCGTACCAGGCGGCCCCTTTTTGAATGAGTGAGGGGACATTGGCCCAGGTCTCCACATTGTTGATGTTGGTGGGTTGATTGTCCAATCCCGCCTGGGCCGGAAACGGCGGCCGCGCCCGGGGCATGCCCCGCTTCCCTTCGATGGAGGCCATGAGCGCGGTCTCTTCACCGCAAACAAAGGCCCCGGCCCCCATCTTCAGTTTCAAATCAAAATTAAACCCGGTTCCCAGGATGTTTTCGCCCAAAAGGCCCAGCTCGGTCATCTCCGCAAGGGCAATGGTTAGATGCTCAACAGCAATGGGGTACTCCTCGCGGACATACACATAGCCCTGTTCCGCCCCCATGGCATAGGCACCGATGAGCATTCCTTCCAACACCGCGTGTGGATCCCCCTCCAGGAGGGCCCGGTCCATGAACGCACCGGGATCTCCCTCGTCTGCATTGCAGATGATATATTTGGTGTCTCCGGCCGCCTGCCGCGCAAACTTCCATTTAAGACCCGTGGGAAAGCCGGCCCCGCCCCGGCCCCGGAGCTTGGCAGCCGTTACTTCTTCGATCACATCTTCCGGAGACATCCTGGAGAGGGCCTTCACCACGGCCCGGTATCCGCCAGCCGCAATGTAATGATCGATTCGGGTGGGGTCGATCCGGCCGCAATTGGCCAGAACCCGCCGCTCCTGTTTGCTGTAGAACGGAATCTGATCCCGATAGACAATGGATTTACCCGTATCGGCGTCTTTGTAGCCCAGCCGGTCAAGGGTCCGCCCCTGCTTGAGGGTCACATCCACGATTTCGGCCGCGTCGTCGGGTTCCACCTCCTGGTACTGGATACCGGCCGGTTCAATGGCGATCACCGGGGCCTTGGCACAAAACCCGTGACAACCCGTGCTTCTGATCTCCACGTCCTCGGATAATCCCTGGCGCTCCACCGCTTCGGTCAGGGCCGCCTTCACCTCGGCGGCACCGTAGGCCCGGCACCCGGTCATGCAGACCTGAACCACGGTCCGTTTTTCATCCATCCGTGCGAGGATCTTGTTGCGGAGCCATTCGAGCTGTCCAACGGATGTGAGTTTTTCCATATCGGTCCCTTAATCTTCCGCCTTAATCTTCCGCCTTAGTCTTCCGCCTCATTATCAGCCTTATTATCAGCCTCACTATCAGATTGTTTCTTGAATTGGGCCAATAGACTGGTCACCTTATTGGGCGATAATTTGCCGTAGTAGGTCCGATTGACCATCATGGTGGGGGCCAGAAAACAGGCGCCGAGACACGCCACGGTCTCCAGGGTGAACCGGTAATCGGGGCTGGTCTCATTTTCCTCGAGATTCAACTCCTTTTTCATCAATCTTAAAATACTCCGCCCGCCCTTGACATGGCAGGCCGTGCCCCGGCACACCCGGACCACATACTTGCCCTTGGGCTCCAGGCTGAAGCCGGCATAAAACGTGATCACCCCCTGGACCTGCGAAGGAAAGAGACCCATGGCCTCTGAAATGGGCTCAATGGCCTCGGGCGGCACATACCCCACGGCCTCCTGAATCTCCTGAAGCAGGGGGATCAATCCCCACTTTTCCTCCCGATGGGCGTCGATGATGGACGACACCTGATCCCAATCAATCGGTTTGGGTTCCATCGGCTTCCCCTCTCTCTAACCTGATCCGGCATGTGTTGAACCCCATAAAATCAGGCGCCCTCCAGTCCACCAGGTTCAAGGCATCGTTTCCCTTCACACCGGTGGGGATGAACAGGCGTCCCTGAGGCATCCTTTGATCCACACGAATCCGGCGCGTGATCGACCCATGGGGCGATTGAATACGAGCCACATCTCCTTCGGCCACACCGAACTTCCGGCTGTCTTCGATGGACACCGACACCGCTCCATCCACATTGAAAGCGGCGATGCGCTTGGAGCACCCGCTGCGGGTCCCGCTTCCCAGATGGAACCGCTGCGTCCCCAGTACGGCGGTGAGGGGGTAGGCGTCGTCTCCGTCTTCATGGGCCAGCTCGCCCAGGCGCGTAAAGGGGATCAAAGACCCGTCTTCACGGCCGCTGAAGAGCCGGGCCTCTTCTCTATGACGGATCCAGGCCCATCCCTTCTCGGGGGCCTGGTTCAAGGCCTCGTATTGGGGGACGAGGCGGGAGATTTCTCCCTGGATCCGCGCCACGGAGCGAAGGCGTTGCGAATTGCCTAACTTTTCACAGAGGCGATCCAGGATCTCCCAGTCCGGGAGACTCTCTTCAGGCGGCCGCACCACCTGGGAAATCCGGCTGATCCGGCCTTCCAGGTTGGTGAAAGAGCCGTCCTTTTCAGAAAAGGCCGCACCGGGCAGGACCACATGCGCAAGCCGGGTGGTAACCGTATGGAGAATATCCTGCACCACCAGGAGGTCCAGTCCATCCAATGCGTTGTATACCCGCTCGTGCTGAGGCAGGCGCCATACCGGATTTTCACCCATGATATAGAGGGCCTTGAGGTTCCCCTTCTCGGCCTCTTCCACCATACGAATCATGTTGAGTCCCTGATCCGGAGAAAGCTTCACATTCCAGGCTCGCTCCCACCGTTGCCGCGCCTCCGGATCACTGATGGCACATCGACCCGGGAGGGCATCGGGCACGGCCCCCATATCCCAGGCCCCCAACTGGTTGTTCTCTTTCGTGATAACATAAATACCCGCGCGATCGTGGCCCAGGCTTCCGGTCATGAGCGCCAGATTTAAGACGGCGTCCACGACTTGGTCTCCCTGCTGCTGCCCGGTGATTCCGTGGCCGATGACAAAACCGATCTTCCGCCCTTTAAGAAGATCCGCAACACGACTCAGCGTCGCCATATGTTCTCCGGTCTCCATGAAGAGCCGCTCCGGGTTGAAAGACGAGATGGCGTCCGAAAACGATCCGAAGCCTTCTGTAAATTGCTCAATATAACCGGAATGATGGGCGAACTTTTTCCAGAGGAGCGCCGTGAGACAATAGATCCATTCGAGGTCTCTGCCGGGACGAATACAATGCCACGCCGCCGCAAAAGGCGTTAAATCGGTCTTTCGGACATCCACACCGATGAGCGGCACGCCCTTTCGGGTGGCCCGCCGGATATGATAGCTCAACACCGGGTTCGAATGATCCGGGTCGGCTCCCATCATGAGGATGGCCTCTGCCTGTTCCAGACGCGCCAGGGGGTTCACCCGACATCCCCAGCCGGTCCGTTCGTCGATGACGCCGAGGGCCGGCCTTCCGTCGAGCGTGCCGGCGTTGTCCACGTTGTTGCATCCGATGAGGGTGCGGGCCAACTTTTGAAAGAGATAGTTTTCCTCGTTGGTGCATTTGGAAGACCCCAAAAACCCGATGCTCTGGGGGCCATGGGCCTTCTTGATCTCGAGGAGTCGTTCCGACACCGTGCCCAGTGCCTCCTCCCAGGATACCGGACTCAACTCATTTTCCGTTCGGATCATGGGCGTGGTCAGCCGGCTCGGTGAATTGAGGTAGTCATGGGCAAAGTGCCCCCGGACACAGAGCGTGGCCCTGTTTACAGACCCCTCGATACCGGACGGATTGACTTCCACCACCCGGTCACCTGCCGCCCCGACGCGGAGGGAACATCCCACTCCGCAAAAGCTACATGTGGTGACCTCTTCCCGCTCGGGCGAGCCCACATACCCGCTCAGCGTGGTGGACAGGGCACCGGTCGGGCACATGGAGACACAGGTCCCGCAAAAGGTGCACGTGGAGTGCTCTAAAGGGCGCTCCATCAGCGTGGCCGGCCGTGATCGAAACCCCCGCGCATTGTAATCGATGGCACCGGCCACCACCAGCTCTTGGTCGGCCCGAATACACTTTCCGCAGAGGATGCATTTGCTCAGATCCCGCACAATGAAAGGGTTCAATGTTTCCACGGGCTTGAAGTTGTCCATGGGGTAAAGCCCTGTTTCCCCTAGGCCCATCTGGGCCGCGATCTCCCGCAGACGGCACCGGTTCCCCTTACTGCATACCACGCACGATTCGGGGTGTTCCGCCAGCATGAGGCGGATGATGTTTTTTCTGTGGTTCACTACGCGGGGAGAAGCCGTTTGGATGGACATATCCGGCGTAGCAGGGGTGACGCACGAGGCCATGATCCGTCCGCTCTTTTCGTCTTCCACCAGGCACATGCGGCATGCGCCTGCAGGCTTCAGATCCGGGTGGTGACAGAGGGTGGGGATCTTGATGCCGTTTTTTTCAGCCACCCCCAGAAGGCTGGTCCCCGACGGGCAAGTGACCCGCTTCCCATCAATGGTCAGGCTGATCTCTTCCAAGGATTATTCTCCCGGTAAATGAGACCGATCTCTCGCTATCTCAGTTTTGCCGCGTCCAAATAATGCCGCAATTTCTCTTCCCCGCCGATGGTGATGATATGAATACCCTGACAGAGGTCTTTGAGGCCCTTGACCGTATCGGCGAAGATCTCCATGCTGGCCTTGTGTTTATCCGGAGACTTGGCCAGTTTCTGTATGATCCAATCCGGGACCAGTCCCGGTTTGAAATGACGGTTTAAAAACTGGGCCATGCCGGCGGTCCTGAGGATCATCACCTCGGCAATCACCGGCACCCTGAACGTGCCTGCATGTTTCATGAACTTCTCGAACCGGTCCACATCGAAGATGGGCGTGGTCAGGAAATATCCGGTGCCGATCTTGGTCATCTCCTCCATCTCCTTCATCTCCATCTCGGGGACGTTCTTTCCCCATCCCGATTCGACCCCTGATCCCAGGACAAATTCCACGGGTGAGGTGAGTTCCTTGCCGTCCACCGTACTCCCCTGCCGGATATGGGTCAGGACGGATTCCAGTTTTCCGGCATCCACATGAAAAAACATCATCTCCTGGAGACTGTCCCCGGTAATCCGGTAATCTTCCGTGAATACGAGGAGATTCTCGACGCCCGACTCATGGGCCGAAAGAAGATCCTTTTGGAGATCCGGGCGGCTCTTGTCCCGGGTAGTGGTCTGATATATGGATTCGAATCGGTTTTCTCTAAGGAGACTGCAGGTCTTGATGCTGTCTCCCACCACCCCCTCGATCTCCAGTTCCGGAACCGCCACGCCGTCCACACGCCCCCTGACCAGAGACAGCCGCTCAATCAGGGATTCAGGCGGTTCGTCAATGGGGGCCTGGATCTCAGAGGTGACCACAAATCGATTCTTCCTCAGCGCTTCTTTGAGTTTCATCCCGTATCTCCTTCAGTACGCATCTGTTTTTGGGGATCACCCCGCCCCGGCCAAACCCAGCAACCGGGCAATCTCCTCCTTGAGCTGGGGCAGCGGCAGCGGTTTGGAAAAACAGACGTCCGCCCCGTGATCCTTCATTTTTTTGAATTTTTCCTCGTCCAGATAGGCCGAGAGCACGATAATCTTGATATCCCGTGTCTCTTCGTCGCTCTTGATCTTCTGGCAGACCTCGTACCCCTTGATGTCCGGCATCATAATATCCAGGATCAACAGGTGGGGCTTGAAGTGATTCACCTGAAGCCCGGCCTCGAAACCGTCCGCCGCGGATATGACCTCATAATCATGCTCGTCTTCCTCGAGGGACTGAACAATGGTTTCCACGATAATGGGGTCGTCGTCCACCACCAGGATCCTTTTGCGGCCCTCGCCCGTATCCTGATCCGGAATGGGAATGCCCTGCTTGGTCATAAAGGCCTGAAGGTCTTCCCGCTTGATCCGCCGGTGCCCCCCAACGGTCTTATAGGCCTTGATATGGCCCGATTCGATCCAGTTGATGATGGTCTTGGGGGAGACATTGCAGTATTGGCTCGCCTTATAGACGGTAAATATGTCCTCCATGGCGCTTTATCCTCCGTTGAACTGGCTGCTGTTTTTGCTACATTTATTATAGTTATTTCCGTTTGTCAATAAAAAAAGTACAAAATATTTAAGATTATGAAACTATAATAATGCAGATAACTATAATAACTATACTTTGTAGTCATTAAGTCATGAGTTTGACCCATCCCCGACCTCTCAAACAGGTGCAACCATTGAACAATCTTTATCTTTTTGGCCCGCGTACCTGCGGATCGAAGACCACAACCTTACGGTCCCGGGCGGATCGGCATGGGGTCTTCATCCATCTTGAGCCCTTTAACTGGACGAAAATCAGAACCCGTTTCATAGCAGGGTTTATTAGAAAAAAAGGAGTGGGCGGA